>JAZDNR010000019.1:0-12207 GCA_043799475.1 Parcubacteria group bacterium | reverse complement strand
CTGCTGCACGGCAGAACCCATGACACTTTCACCACCGACCAGATAGACCTTGGCAATAGCAGTATTTTTTGCCAGGTACTGTTGAGTGACAGGGTTGAGCTTAGTACCGTCACTAAATAAAAGCGGAATCCCCAGCAAATTAGCCGGGCCTCCGGCCGAAACTGCATCAGAAAAGGCAGCGCGATTGACCACAAAAGCGCTGGTTGCCTGAGGTAAGCGACCCGCGACAGCGACTGCGGTAGTTTCTCGGTTGGGTCCGGCCACGCGAGCGGTTTTAAAACCTAATTTTTCGATACTCAAAGCCACCTGACCTGAGATGGCTTGTTCACCACCAAGCAGGGTGACGCTGCCATCCTTGGCGAGCACACGTAAGATTTCTGCGCTGGTCTCGGCCGGGAGCTTGTCTTTAGTCGTAAGCAAAATTGGCCCACTGTCTTTCTGCGCCAACGCAGCAGCCGTAAGCGCATCGGCAAACTGTAAGCCACTGGCTAGGTAAACATGCTCTGCGCTGCCCTTTGTGGGGTAGACACGCTGCGATACACCGACTGCAGTGGTGTAGCGATTAGGACTGGAATCGGGCACGCGCAGCACCTCAATAATATTTTTATGGCTCTCGACATAAGCACTCGGGTTGAACCAACTGGCCATCTGTTCAGCCGTACCGTAGCCGTAGTAAACCCAGCCCTGTGAGGGATCAACGTAGGCGCCATTCCGTATACCCCAATGTAAATGAGGAACCCAGCCACCATTTTCGGCCTCGTCTCCAAGGTACCCAATCAGTTGACCGCGCGAGACGTTTTGGTTCTCCTGGACCTGGACAGTGTCGGGGTCGAGATGGCCATGCAGTGAAATAACCGTGCGGCCAGCTATATCGCTATGTTCCAGCAAAATCAATTGACCCCAGTTATATGGTCCAGGAAAATTAAAAAGAGCGGCGACATGTCCATTGGCTGGGGCATAGACTGCTGTGCCGGCTTGGCCGTGAGCATCATCTCCTAAGTGATAACGGCCGAGGTAGTCAACCCACTGACCAAAATAATAACCATCCACAAGCCAGCTTGATAAAGGTGCCTGCCAGGTACCACTGGTAGCAGCGTTAGCGGCAAAGGGTAGCAGGACAACCAGGGCCAGAATCACAAACCCGTGCACCGCAAGCCTGCGCACGAGTCGTGCGATGCAGTGAAGTATCTTGGCTCCCTTGGCGTGAATCACAGTTGTGAGAAGTTACTTTGCGCTTCTAACTAAGTAAGCAGCGTGAAGCGTAATCGAAGAAGTATAACACAGTTTTTTAACATTGTCAAGATTTTTGGGGTGAATTCTCACCCTAAGCGCAACAAAGTTTGCAGGCTAATTGCAACACCCCTGACCAAGGCCATACTCCGGCCCTATGTCACATACACACATTGGACCGGAGGATTGGCCGGTCGTAGCTCGCATGCTGCGGGTCGGGCACACCATCCGCGAGATTGCCCGTACCCTGGGAAAGCACGCCGGGTCTGTCTCTCGCCACATAGGTACCTACGGCGGCAGGGATGGATACGATGTACGCGAGGTACGACGCCGCAAGCATATGCAACGCGTTGCTGCCATGGAGCCTACCCGGGTGGTACGCGGTGTGCTCCTGCGACGTATCATCATGGAGCTCAAACGACATCGCTCGCCCGAGCAGATTGCTGGTCTGTTGCGAAACGAGCACCGTGCCCTTGCACCAAGTACCATCTACCGCTACCTCAATGAGCGCGCACCACACCTCAAGCACTACCTCCGCTCAGCCAAGGGCAAGTACCGTAGGAGACGCGGTACTAAGATACGTGAAAAAGCCCGAGAACAGGCTAAAAAACGGCGTATTGATGAGCGGCCGGCAGTGGTCGAGCGCAGAGGACGACTAGGTGACTGGGAAGGCGATACCATGCTCGGTCGTGACAAGCGCGTACGTATCGTCACTCTGGTTGATCGGCGTAGTGGGTACCTGATCGCTTTTTTGCTACCCAGGCTCAACGCGCAGCTGCTCACGCGGCTTGCTCTCGAGCGGCTACGGCGTGTACCAAGGAAGAAGCGTAAGACCCTCACGCTCGATAATGGCACGGAGTTTAGTGATCATGAACGTCTCGAGAAGAAGAGCGGGATGACCATATATTTTGCCTACCCCTACCACTCCTGGGAAAGAGGCACCAATGAGAATACCAACGGCCTTTTGCGTCAGTACTTCCCGAAGTCATTTGACTTTAATCTCATCCGACCGCAGGAACTTGCCCATGTGGTGCGACTCCTCAATGACCGGCCTCGTAAACGACACCGGTTTAAATCCCCACGCCAGGTATTTTGGAGGAGGTAAGAATGTTGCAATTAGCCTGCGAATCTAGGTGGGCAAAGACGAACGGCACCCTAGAAGACACAAAATCTAGGTGCCGAAAGCGGGAAAAAACTGCGTGCTACCATATCAGGCATGCAACGCTCGCGTCTAGTTAAAACCCTAGCAGTTTTTTTTGGCGTATTAGTCTTGACGCTAGTAGGTTTAGGAGTGGTGCGTGGTCAAACCCAGGCAAAATCCTGGGAATTTGTGCGTTGGGAGGCCGCCTATGCGGTGCAGTCCAATGGTGACGTGCAAGTGCGCGAAACCCACGCCATCCGCTTTGACGGATCCTTTACCTTTTATGGAAGAACCATTCCACACCGCCGACTCGATGATATTACTAATGTAAGGGTCGTAGATGAGTCGGCCGATCGTGAGCTCAGTCCAGCCGAGTACGACATCACGAGCACTTTTTTTGAAGGGGACCCAGCAACAGACATTGAGATCAGATTTACCTTAGCCGACACTGTTCAAACCTGGAGTATCTACTACACGGTTGTTGGCGGCATTGGGTTTTTTGAAGAGCACGATGAATTTTATTGGAACGTCATCTCGCATGATCGCGATGTGCCGATCCAGTCGATCGAGGCGGTGATACAGCTACCCGAGGAGGTTGATCCGGGGGCGATTAAAACGACCCACTACCAAAGCGGGGTAGGCAATGTCACTGAGGAGGTAGTGAATGGCAGAACCATCCGTTTTACGGCCGGCCAAGCGGAGCCTAGCAGTGACTTTACGATCGTGGTCGGCTGGCCCACTGGAAGCGTAAAAAACCCCGGAATTGTGCGTGTGGAGTCTTTCCCCTCGGGGGCGGATATTTTGGTGGATGGAGAGGATAGCTTTTTAGAGACTCCCGCAGGCTTGCGTCGCGACAAAGAGCTTATTGGCGTTGGCCCTTTTGCCCTGCAAATCAGTGACTTTGGTCTTAAGAGCGAACCAACTGAGGTCGCTGTTCAACCGGGAAAAACGTCGTCGCTAAAATTATCTGTCTTTGATACTTGGCCCAAAAAAATCCTGGCAATATTTGTTGTGACGAGTCTCGCGCTCTACGCTCTCTTGCCGGTCTGGGTTGCACTTGTACTCTACTTACGCTGGCGTAAGACCGGTCGCGACCCCAAGGGCCGTACCACTATTATCGCTCAGTTTGAACCACCCGATCAGGCTGAACCCGCCGTGGTCGGGACTCTAATTGACGAAAAAGCTGATCTTAAAGACCTAAGTGCCTCGATTATTGATCTGGCGGTGCGGGGTTATCTAGTGATTGAGGAGTTACCCAAAAAAGGCCTTTCACAAGACTATAAGTTCATGCTAAAAAAGCCTGACTTTAGAAGCGATGCCAAGCTGCGAGCGTTTGAGGTGCAGCTGCTTGATAAGGTTTTTGGCAGTAAAACAGAGGTTAAACTTTCTGAACTCAAAAACAAATTTTATATATACATCGTGCCCATTCAAAAAAAGCTCTACGAGGATGTGGTGCAACGGGGCTATTTTGCGATTAGTCCGCAGGAGCGGCGTAGTAAATACACTAGTTGGGCGGGGATTTTAATTGGGCTTGGATTTTTTGGTTTATTCTTTTACGGACTGGGGGTGCCAATCTTTGTCAGCGGGATCGTGGTGGGTATCTTTGGTCGAGCGGCCCCGCAGCGCACTCGCACGGGAGTACTGGCGACTGAGCATGCCCGGGGGTTCAAACTCTACCTCTATACTGCTGAGCGCTATGTGGTACGCAAGATGACACCTGAGACCTTTGAGAGATTTTTGCCTTATGCCATGGTATTTGACGTCGAAAAACAGTGGGCCGGCAAGTTCAAAAACATTTACACCGATCGCGATCCCACTTGGTACCATAGCGCCACTCCCGGAATGCACTTTAGCGCCCTTACTCTGACCAGCGCTTTGCACGGTTTATCAAGTGCTACCACGAGCGGGTTTGCCAGTCGCCCCGGTTCCAGCGGCCACGGCGGGAGCTTTGCCTCGGGTAGTTCTGGTTTTTCGGGTGGGTTCTCGGGTGGGGGCGGAGGCGGTGGAGGTTCACGCGCTGGCTAGAGGTTCTTGATCTGCTACTATGGGCTTATGCTAGACCAAAAATATCGTGTCCGGGTGAACCGCGACCCACTCGTGAGCAGTGCCAAGAACTCTAAGCGCAAAAAGAAATGGCTTATCTGGGGGGCCATTGCGGGAGGGGTTCTCCTGATACTGGTGGTAATACTGGTTGCAGTAGGTGGACGGGATAATGCAGACGATACGTTGGTGGCTCCCGCTGAGCTCAAACTCGTGATCGAAAAAGGCGATGTCCAAATCAAGCGCGGCGGCGAGGAAGATTTTGACGAAGCGATTGATGGCATGACGCTCGAAGTCGGGACAACGGTACGTACTGAGGAGGAGGCATTGGTCTCACTGGAACTAATTAAAGAAAGTTCGGGTAGCGTGGTGCGACTCAACGAAAGTTCACGACTTGAGGTCAAAGAGGTCTCGGCGGATGGCCTTAAAAATACACTTAGTGGCGGCGAGGCTTGGGTTTTAGTAACGGGTGACAATCCAGTTAAGACCAGCCTCGAGACAAACCAGGCGCGTGTCGAAGCGCAGAGTACTACTTACAACGTGCGCGACGGAGAAGACACTACAACTATTATGGCAGTAGGGGATACCAGTGTGGTTACCGCACTCAGCAGCACCGAGGGTGAAGTCACAGAAAAAGGCAAACTTTTTTTGGAAGAGGATCAGCAGACTACTATTCAGGCCGAGGATATCCCCGAGAGTGAGGATGACTTTGATACGGCGGACCTGGCCTCCGATTTTGTCGAGACCTTTTGGGCTCGCTGGAACAGCGAAAAGGATACTGAGTTTGTGGCACGGCTCGAAGGTCAAGAAGATGAGGACGGCCCCAAGCTTGAGATTAAGTCGCCCGAGGATGGGTTTGAGACGGACGAAAGTACAGTCGAGGTAAAAGGCGTTACTGATCTCTCGGCGACGGTCGAGGTCAATGGTGAGGAGGTCGACAATGAACTTGGTTCCTTTAGTACCAAAGTAGATCTCGAAGAAGGCGAAAATAAAATAACCGTGATTGCGACCGATCCTGCAGGCAACCAGACCAAAGAGGAGTTTACGGTAATACGTACGTCGGGTAAGCCCCAGCCAGTCAGCGTCTCACTCAACAGCGATGAGGAGGGCAGCATCTTAATCACTTGGACCGAGTCCGAGGAAGAGGCCTTTGGGTCGTATGTCATTAAGCGTGCAGGCGAGGTTATTGAACGCATTACTGACCAAAATACAACTGAGCTAAGAGACAGCGAGCTCGAGGCGGGTAAGAGCTATAGCTACAACGTCTGTGTTATTGATGAGGATGGTCAGGAGGGTTGTTCGCAAGACCAAACTGCCACCGTCAAAGGAGAACCCAACCAAGCTCCCTCGGTCAACATTTCGAGTCCAGCCGATGCTGCCAGTTTTAAGGGCGGAACCCCAGTAACTTTTGCGGCCAGTGGCTCCGATCCGGATGGCGAATCTCTGACTTACACCTGGGATTTTGGTGATGGCGTGCAAACAACCGGGCAAAGCGTAACCCACACCTACTCGGTCACTACCAGCACTAAAAGCTACACCGTTAAGGTTACGGTGAGCGATCGCAGCGGTGCCCAGGCAGACTCAACCATAAGCCTTAAAGTAACACCCTAAGTATGGCGTCGCCGCAAGCCACCCCCAGCCCCCGCGAGAACAGTAAACGTTTTATGATTGCTTTTTTAATCAGCCTCTCGGCGATGGTGGCTGCGGCGATAGTGTATGTGGTAGTGGGCGAGCGCTTTGCCTTTGACTTTAAAACTCAGGCTCTCATCGCCACACTTGTTCTGATTGGAGCCATTGTGGGATTATGGCTCTTGCAGCGTGGCGAAAAGCACACCGGTTATGGTGTGCTTTTTGGGTCGTTCTACGGGATTTTGCTGGGAGGTATAGCGGTTGTACTTATAGCGCTACTGTTGCTCGGCTTCCCTGCCAGTGGACTGTAAACTCAAAAACTATACCTCAGAGTAAGTACCGCTGACCGTAATAATAATTTGTCCGGGAGAACTCGAGTCGGACCCAATCAACACGGCGCCGGAGGCCTCGCCCTTAGCGGCACTAAATCCAGCTGAGATGGTGCTATCAAAAGTCGAGTTGTACTCACCTTCAACCGTCCAGCCATTGCTAGTAAATTTGGACTTGAGATCAGCCAGTGCCGCTTCGGCCGACTGAGTTGAACTAAAGGTCGCGGTATAGGTTGTTTCACCGGTCTCGCTGGACTTGCCTGAGAAGGTAAGTGTAGTGTTGTCAGGTGTTGGTAAGTCTTGAGGCCAGCCTTCGGCCAGCTCAGTTCCACCAAAAGAAAAGCTTGACTGGCCACTCTCGTCATTGCCTTCAAAAGTGACTGAACCCTCATTGAGGTTAATCTGACCTTGCCCTTCATCGCTTTGAACCTCTATGCTACTGGGCTGCTCTTGCACGGCACCGCGATTAAATAATGTACAGCCAGCCAGTAGAGTCGTACTAGCGACTAGCGCGCCGGGGACGACATACCTAAGTAGTTTCATAGGGCAAGTGTGAACAAATTAAGTACTTGCTAAGATAGCATCTTGACAGAGGTGGGGCCAGCCGACTAGACTTTTAGCACTCTCAGTAGTAGAGTGCTAACGATGCAACTCAACCCGCGTCAAACCACTATTCTTAAGGCAATTATTACCGAGCATATTCGCTCGGCCGCACCGGTCGGCTCCAAGGAATTGGCCGATCAGTACGACTTTGGGGTTTCACCGGCCACCGTGCGCAATGAGATGAGTACCCTCGAGCGTGCCGGCTTACTAGCGCAACCACATACCTCGGCTGGGCGGGTTCCTACTGACTTAGGCTATCGCACGTATGTGCAATGTTTGGCCGAGGGGGGTCTGCCGCTCAAGCGTCACCGGGCCGAGGTACAGCGTCGATTGGTACGTCTCAACCATCACTATGAGGCTATGGCACGCGAAACAGCACGAATGCTGGCGGAGATGACCGAGCAGGCCGCCATCAGTACTGATGGAGAACGGGCCGAACCCTCCGGACTCTCGCACCTTATTCAGTTGCCAGAGCTTAAGGATGATCAACTGGCTCAGGCGGTGGCGCGTATTTTTGATAATCCTGAATCGGTTCTGAGGTCAGTCACAAAACAAGCCGGCCAGAGCGCAGCATTTACCGAGATTGCCGTACAAGGTGGTGCACCCGTCCGCGTCTTTATTGGACATCAAACCGCACGGGGTAAAGTTCCCCTGGCTGTGCTGGTCTCAAGTTTTGAGGTTGATGGACGCCGTGGTCACCTGGTAGTGCTGGGACCCAAGCGCATGGCCTACGCACGTAATGTTGCCTTACTCTCGTACATGAGTCGTCTGTTGTCGCGCAACCACTGGGCTGCAGCGGTAGCTTTGTTACTTCCTGGGACTCTTTTAATTCGCGGTATCTCACAAGGTTCAGTATGAACAAAAAGAAACAGGCAACAATAAAGGCGACACAGGTCGCTGCGGCTCCGCTAAATACTGGTGTTGCCGATCTCGCTGCAGAGCTTGCTACGGCTCGTAAACAGGCGCAAGAATACCTAGAGGGCTGGAAACGGGCTCAAGCGGATTACCAAAATTATCTCAAGCGTACGCAAATCCAACACGAAAAATTTGCGCGCACAGCGACGGCCGAGGTAATTCGCCGGGTTCTCCCGATACTGGATAACTTGGAGCAGGTGACCAAGCATGCTGCGAGTAGCAGTGCAGGGGAGTTGACCAAGGGAGTTGAGCTCGTAGTTAAGCAACTGCGCGAGGTTTTGACTAGTCAGGGTGTCAGTGAAATCAAGGTACGGGGAGTGCGTTTTGATCCGGCGGTTCATGAGGCGGTGGCAAACGTGGCTGGACCAAAAGATTTTTGTGTCATCGAGCACGCGCGTGGGTATAAGCTTTGTGATTTAGTGCTTAGACCTAGTCGCGTGAGCGTCGGCAACGGTAAATAAATGGCAAATAAATAACCTTAAGTAATCATCATAAACATATGTCAAAAATTCTTGGAATCGACCTCGGGACAACTAACTCAGCCATGGCCATCGTCGAGGGTGGGCAGCCCAAGGTAATCGAAAACAAAGAGGGTAATCGCACTACACCCTCGGTCATAGCCACTAAGTCCGATGGTGAACGGATCGTTGGCTTGCTTGCAAAACGACAAGCCGTAACCAATCACACCAACACCATTTACTCGGTTAAGCGTTTTATTGGTCGGCGCTTTAGCGACCCGGTCGTGCAGCGCGACGCCAAGCTCTTGCCTTACCAAATCAAAGAGGCCGCAAATGGTGGCATCGCGGTGGTTATGGCTGGCAAGGAGTTCTCCCCGCAGGAGATCTCGGCCATGGTGTTACAAAAACTTAAGCATGATGCTGAGGAACATTTAGGAGAAAGCCTGAGTGATGTGGTCATTACCGTGCCAGCTTATTTTGACGACTCGCAGCGCCAGGCCACAAAGGATGCGGGCAAAATTGCTGGGCTCAATGTGCGACGAATTATTAACGAGCCGACGGCCGCAGCGCTCGCTTACGGACTTAACAAAAAAAAGAACGAAAAGATTGTGGTCTATGATTTGGGGGGCGGCACATTTGATGTGTCGGTTCTTGAGGTCGGTGATAATACGGTTGAGGTCAAGGCCACCAGCGGTGATACGCACTTGGGTGGCGATGATTTTGATCAAGTGTTGATTGACTGGATGGTGCAGGAGTTTAAAAAGGAGCAGGGGATTGATTTGTCGCAGGATGAACTAGCTTTACAGCGGCTCAAGGAGTCGGCCGAAAAAGCTAAACATGAGTTGTCCAGTTCAGTGGAGACTGAGATCAATCAGCCCTTTATTACTACCGGGCCGACTGGTCCTAAGCACCTAACGCTTAAGCTCTCACGTGCCAAGCTCGAGCAGCTCGTGGGTAACTTGATTGAGCGTACCCGTGAGCCACTGGATCTGGCACTTAAGGATGCGGGACTCGGGTCCGCAGAGATCGATGAGGTCGTTCTGGTTGGTGGAATGACGCGCATGCCAGCGGTACAAAAGTTGGTCGCGGACTACTTTGGTAAAAAACCGCACAAGGGTATCAACCCCGATGAGGTAGTTGCGATCGGTGCGGCGGTGCAGGGCGGTATTTTGCAGGGCGACGTCAAGGATGTCCTGTTGCTCGACGTGACGCCGCTCTCGCTAGGTATCGAAACGCTCGGCGGTATTGCGACTAAGCTGATCACTAAAAACACGACTATTCCGACTGGTAAAACGCAGGTGTTCTCCACGGCCTCAGATAGTCAGGCACAGGTTGAGATTCACGTTCTCCAGGGAGAACGCGAATTTGCCACGGACTGTAAAACGCTTGGGAAGTTTATCTTGGATGGAATCCCGCCCGCCCCCCGCGGAGTACCACAAATCGAGGTTAAATTTGACATCGATGCCAATGGGATCCTAAATGTCTCGGCTAAGGATAAGGCCACGGGCAAAGAGCAAAAAATTACGATTACGGCCAGCTCGGGGCTGTCAAAAGATGAGGTTGCACGTATGCAGCAAGAGGCCGAGAAACACGCGACTGACGACAAAAAACGTAAAGAGTTGGTCGAGACGCGTATCCGGGCCGAATCGTTGATTAACATGAGCGAAAAAACTCTGACCGAGGCGGGCAGTAAGATTGATGCGGCAACTAAAAAGGACGTCGAAGCCAAGGTCGCTGAGCTCAAAAAGGTCAAAGATAAGGATGATAAGGCTGCGCTGGACAAGGCCATAAAAGATCTCGAGCAGACCATTCAAAAAGTTGGTGCAGCCATGTACCAAAAAGCGCAGGCTGCGCAGTCGACTGGTAAAGACGGCAAAACCGTCGAAGGAAACTTTAAGAAAAAGTAAGCAAAGGGCCCGTTAAAGCGGGCCACCTGCCATGCCCGGAGATTATTATCAAACCCTAGGAGTCGAACGCAGCGCCAGCGAAGCAGAGATTAAGCGCGCCTTCCGTCAAGCTGCTCACAAGCATCACCCTGACAAAAACGGTGGCGACGCCGAGAAGTTCAAGGAGATTAACGAAGCCTATCAAGTGCTCTCTGACAAACAAAAGCGGGCGCAGTACGATCAATTTGGACGGACCTTTGATGGAGCGGGTGGTGGTGCGGGTGGGCCAGGCGCGGGCTTTGGCGGTTTTCCCTTTGGAGCGGGCGGGTTTGCAAACAGTAGCAGTTTTGACGCAGCTGACCTCGGCGATATCTTTGGGGATCTTTTTGGACTTGGTCGGCGCACGCGTTCCAGGGCCCGGGTGAACATGCGGGGCGAAGATATCCAGCGTGAGCTGGTTCTTGAATTTAACGAGGCCGCTTTTGGTTGTAAACGAGATGTTACTGTAACACGTTTAGTTGCCTGCCAAACCTGTGCAGGTACCGGAGACCGCAAAAAAAAGCTCAGTAAGTGTCTCACTTGTGATGGTCTCGGCCGCGTACGTGAGGTGCGTCAGACTATTTTAGGGACGATTGCTCAAGAGCGGATCTGCGGCACCTGTGAGGGTGACGGCAAAATTCCGAGCAACCCCTGTCCAGATTGTAGTGCCCAGGGTCGTAGACGCGTAACCGAACAACTAAATGTTGAGGTGCCGGCGGGGATTAACGCTGAGCAGATCATCCGTCTAGGAGAACAGGGTAATGTTGGGCGTCGGGGCAATCCCACGGGCGATTTGCTAATCACGATTAGGATAAAACCATCCAAAAAGTTTGCGCGGGAAGGTGTCGATGTCCGGACGCGCGTTGACCTCGAGTATCCCCAGCTTGTATTAGGTGATGAGGTCGATATCGCAGGCCTCGAGGGGATTCTGACTCTTAAGGTGCCGGCCGGAACCGAGCCAGGCAGTGTGGTTAGACTACGGGGGCAGGGGATTCCGGTACTCAATGGCAACGGTCGCGGAGACCTTTTTGTAGAAGTAGGTCAGGTTACCCCCCGACGGGTGGGAAGTGAGGAGCGTGAACTACTCGAGCGTCTTGCTGCCATTCGCGGTAGCCGTATATCCCGCAAACGCCGCCGCCTCTTTAGCAAGTAACAAATGCGGGTAGAGCTTGGCTTGCACCTTGCCGCTGCGAATGGCATACTAGCCATATAGCCACTTCCCATGGACCTGAGTTTTATCAAGGATTTTGATCTCTCGAACCCGAGCTGGGACCTGTTTATCATCCTTTTCTTTGTGGCGGCGGCCTTTATTTATGGGTTGTCGCTGGGGCGGGACCGTATCGTCACTATTTTAGTTGCGATCTACATGGCACTGGCCGTGGTGAACTACGCGCCTTTTTTGGATAAGTTCTCCGGGTCATTTGGACTCGAGCAGATTTTTGTGGTGCGCATCTCGGCTTTTGTGGTGACGTTTTTGGGACTTTTCTTCTTGCTGGGTCGCTCGGCACTTATGCGCACCATTGCTAAGGGGGACGAGTCTGGCAACCTGCTGCAAGTCTTGGTCTTTAGCTTTTTGCACATTGGATTGCTTATCTCAGTAACGCTCTCGTTTTTACCGGTAGAACTCTCAGCCGAGTTGGCGCAACTGACGCGTAGGTTTTTTGTAGGGGACATTGCTCGCTTCTTTTGGGTAGTGGCACCGATCATCGCAATGATCGCCTTTGGGCGCAGCTCTAAAACTGTCCCCAAGACGGAGGGCTAGTTTGAAATTACGCTCAAGCTCTGATAGACTCGGTCATTTGGTTCAGCCGAGTACGGGGCGTTAGCTCAGTCGGTAGAGCACCTGCCTTTTAAGCAGAGGGTCGGGGGTTCGATTCCCTCACGGCGCACTAGTCGTAAATTTAAAAAGGACTGAATAGTTTTTTAACAATCAAGGC
>JAZDNR010000064.1:0-7378 GCA_043799475.1 Parcubacteria group bacterium | reverse complement strand
GCCAGCCATCCCGCGCGCGATTTATGGGACACTTTTTGGCTCAAAAAACCCGAGAGCTTTAAGGAGAGTTCGGTTAAGGCCGGGGCAAATCGTCTGTTGCTACGTACCCATACCTCCAACATGCAGGTACGTACCATGCGTGAGCGCAAGCCGCCCCTACGTATCGTCAACATCGGTCGAGTCTATCGCTACGAGGCCACCGACAAGACTCACGACAGTACCTTTCACCAGATCGAAGGCTTTATTGTCGATGAGACGACTACGCTCGCCGACCTACGGGGTATCCTACATGTTTTACTTGAGACTATTTTTGGCAAAAAACTTAAGACGCGGCTGCGTCCCTCGTACTTTCCATTTACCGAGCCGTCGGTAGAACTAGATATCTCGTGTCTTTTTTGCGAGGGCCGTGGTTGCGCTGTTTGTAAACAGAGCGGTTGGCTCGAGGCAATCGGGGCCGGCATGATTCACCCCAATGTCCTCAAAAATGGTGGGTTTAACCCGGTAAAATACCAAGGCTTTGCCTTTGGGACGGGCATGGACCGAATCACTATGCTCAAGTATGGCATCGATGATATGCGTTGGCTCATGTCCGGCGACTTGCGTTTTTTGGAGCAATTTTAGGATGAACCTGGAGTAATCATGAAACTAAGCTATAACTGGTTAGCCGAATTTGTTCCCCTTGATCTGACGCCGCAAAAGTTGGCGGATCTTATTACTATGAAGGCCGCCGAGGTTGAGTCGCTTGAGTTGCTCGGGCAAACGATTAAAAAAGTTATTGTGGGTGAGATCCTTGAGATACGTCCGCACCCTAAGGCTACTAAGCTACAACTCGCCAAGGTCTCGACCGGCAAAGATACACTCGAGGTAGTCTGCGGGGCCAAGAATATTCGGGTTGGGCAAAAGGTGCCGCTAGCTGGACCTGGCGCAACCTTGCCGGGCGGTCTAAAAATTGCGGCGCGCGAGATCAGGGGGATTAAGTCTGAGGGTATGTTGTGTTCTCCTGGAGAGTTGGGCTTAGCAGGAGTGGGAGCAGGAGAAGGAGCAGGGGATGGGATTTTGATCTTAGATCCAACTGCGGAGGTTGGGGCCGACGTCCGCAAGTTGCTAGGTCTCGAGGACGCCATCATCGATATAAAAGTATTGCCCGACAGGTCGTATCTACTCTCGCATGTTGGTGTGGCGCGCGATATCTCAGCCATGCGCGCCAAAACCTTGCTGCTCGACAACTACGGTAAAACGGGTGCCGATGCAATCACCCATAGTCAAGTTCCCAATAATGGCTCGGTCAAGATTTTAGATCAGGTAGCTTGCCCACGTTACAGCATGATCATGCTCTCTAATCTACGGGTGGGACCTTCGCCGGCTTGGTTAGCAACGCGTTTGCAACACCTCGGCGTCAGGCCGGTCAACAATCTGGTGGACCTCACTAACTACATCATGCTCGAGCTGGGGCAACCTTTACATGCTTTTGATCAGGCCAAACTGCATTCGCACAAAATTGTAGTGCGGCGAGCCAAAGCGGGGGAGAGCATTACAACTATCGATGGAGAGGTACGGCAACTCGAGCCTGACATGCTGGTGATTGCAGACCAAGGTAAGGTACTGGCGCTAGCGGGTCTCATGGGAGGTAAGGAGAGTGAAATCACCAACCTTACTTCGGGTGCCCTGATAGAGTCCGCCAACTTTGATCCTAAGGGGATCCGCGCAACTGCCCAGCGCTTACATCTGCGTACGGATGCCAGCATGCGTTACGAACGTGGTGTTGATCCAAATCTTACGGCGGTAGCACTGGCACGTCTGGTTGAACTTCTACCCAAAGTGGGCTTGGTCGAAGCGCAATGCAGTCAGATCATCGACGATTATCCGGCACCATTAGTACGTCAACCAGTGCGTTTTAATCCCACACAGGTCAAACGTTTAACAGGGGTCGACATTCCTTTTGCAGAACAAATTCGGCTGCTACAAGGACTCGGCATGGCCCTGGATGACCGCAACTTTGCCACCGAGCGTGAGCTCTTTGTAACACCACCCTCTTTTCGCCAAGATGTCACTACCAGCGCGGATATTGTTGAGGAAATCACGCGACTCTACGGCTACGAGCGGATCCCGCTGACACTACCCAATGCCAAGCTGGTGCCGCAGCCTTACGATGTAGACCGGCACTGGTCGCGCCGCGCCAAGAATCTTTTGCGCGGGGCCCGCTTTAGCGAGATCGAAACCTATAGTTTTGTCAGCCGTAAAATGTTGCTGGCCTTGCAGGCCGATCCGCGTGAGCACATTGCGCTCGAGAATCCTATGTCTAGTGAGCAGGCTTATTTGCGCTCGAGCTTGATTCCCAACGCCTTGGCAGTGATCCAAAAAAATATTGCGCTTGGACGAGGCGCTATGCATTTTTACGAGCTTGGTCGCACCTTTAGGATGGTGCGTGGCAAGCCTTATCCTTTTGAACCACTTATGCTGACTGTCTTGGTTGTTTCGGATGAGGCGCGGCGCAGTAAACCACGTACTGAGGCACCCGAATGGGCGGAACTAGCCTCGGTTCTCGACTTATTGCTCTACCATCTGGGGCTTGAACCTAAACTACTCAAACGCAAACCCTTTAGTGCTAATCCAGCTTTTCACCACGGCCGGACCGCACTGCTCGAACTCAATGGCGAGGACATCGGCTACCTGGCGGAGGTTCATCCGGGAGTACTGGCTACGCTCGACATCAACCGCTACGTGGCGGTGCTGGATCTTGAGTTTTATAAATTGATGGCCATGGCTAAAGACGAGCGCCGCTTTACGCCAATTGCTAAGTATCCGGCAGTGCGGCGTGATTTGTCATTGGTTGCCGATGAGACTTTGAGTGCCGCGGAGATTATTGCGACGATTACTAAGAGCGGGGGAGAACTACTACAAGACATCGAACTTTTTGATCGTTACCGCGGACCTAAGTTAGACGCCGGTAAAAAAAGCTACGCTTTTCATCTTGAGTTTCGTTCTGACAAAGAGAGTTTGAGTGACAAGGCGATCGCTCCGCTCCTGCAAAAAATCAACCAAGCCCTCACAGCCAAAAAAATTACGTTGCGCTAGGGTGAACATTCGTAATCTCATATAATCTTATACAGCTGTTATATAAGGTTTCTTTAATAACTGCCGTGAAAACCGGTCAAATTTACGTAAAATTTACGATATATTGACATAAAACCGTGAATTCACTACAATAAGCACTATGGCACTACCCAACCCAACTAAACAGACCATCCAAGACCTTAAGGCTCGCTTTGACTCACTGCGCCAGGGCAAAGAGTCGCTGCTTGTAACCCTCGACGAGGTTGAGCTCTCAGAGGCCGTCTACAACTCGAACGCGATTGAAAATTCCACACTCACGCTCCGCGAGACCGAGAAAATCTTGCTCCAGCAGAAGGTTGGTCGGCTCGTCACAACGCGTGAGGTTTTTGAAGCCAAAAACTTAGCGCTCGCGACTGAGTACATGCGCGATAAGGCAACGCAAGCGGATCTCACCAAGGAGACTATTTTGCTTTTACATAAAATGTTGATGACCAATATAGCGGAACACGCTGGCCGGTTTCGCACGGCGGGAGAATATGTCCGCGTGGGTACTCACGTGGCGCCGGCACCAGAAAAAGCCATACGGATGCTTGACCATGCACTTGTAGCCTATTCGAGCGACGTCAATAGCTTTTTTCTAGAAAAAATTGCGCAGTTCCACCTGATGTTTGAATTCATTCACCCATTTAACGATGGCAACGGACGGATTGGTCGTTTGTTAATCAACTGGCAACTCCATCGGCTCGGGTTTCCGCAGATTATTATCCGTAACAAAGACAAGGAGACGTATTATGAGACGTTCCAGTTGTTCCAAGTTCTTGGGGGTCGCGGCCCGACCGACAAAATGGACCGCGTACTTGTTCTGGCCCTCATGGAATCAATGCACAAGCGTCTCTCCTATCTCGAAGGCAAGGAAATGATCGCGCTCTCGGAGTACGCCAAGAGAGAGAACAAATCTGCCTCAGCCGTGACCAATGCCGCACGACGTCAAACCATAGCAGCCTTCCGCGAAAAAGGCGGCTGGAAGATCGGAGTATAGTTAGTAGGAATATTTATGCTCACTCTCCAAAAAACCATCATTACTCTCGCCCACGACGTCTACCGCCGCCTCGTGGTCGAACTCAAAGCCACCGGCAAGATCGGCGACAAAGAGGAGCAACAACTTCGCAACTACCTCCACATCCTCGGGCTGAACCACGGACTCCTGATTAACTTTCAGGCACCGGGGCAGAACACGAAGGGAAGGACTAAATTAGAGATTCAAGAGGTACATCTATGAAAAAAGAATACAGAGACTTGAATAACTTTCTCCGGTCCGAGACAGAGTACGTAAAATCTGTTTCTGACCGAGTCAGGAATTTGATTGGTGATAAAAACTGGGGTGAGGAAGGACGATACAAAGAAAAGATACTGAGGCGATTATTGGCTAATCACGTGGGACAGGGTTGCTCACTCAAGACTGGCTTTGTCACAACAAGGCGCCCGCAAGGAGATCTGGAAAGTACTCATCAGATTGACATTCTTATCACTCATCAAAGAACACCCTACGTGCTTGAAGAGGATGAGTTTGTCATAACTAAACCCTCTAATGTGCTCGGTGTTATCGAAGTCAAAAGTAATTTTTTTGATGGCCCAAAAAGGATTGAAGAAGAGATATCACGAATCATGCAAGATCGCGATATTCTACGGCTATGCTCTGGTAATCTGTTTAATGCCTACTTCTTCTTTGGTTTTGAAGAGAAAGCGAATATTTTTTCTAAAGACTCGCACGTAGCTAAGTTTCTTTTGGGCAGTGACGGTGAGGTTACGCATTGTGCGCTTGGATTGCACCACATCGCGATCTTTTATGATCGACGCGCCTCAAATCCTGTAAAAGATACTTATAGGATATATAAAGCACCCGATATGGTTCCCTCCTATTTTGTTGGTCTTTTACTCCGGGACCTTTATCCAAATGAAGCTCTGCCAAAGATTAACATGTTGTTTTCAAAAGAACCTGAAGAGCTGGAGATTGTGGCAGAATTACCTTTACGTAAGAAATAACAACCATGCCCTCCCTCCACTTCGAAGGCAAATCCTTCGTCCAGAACCACCACCTGGCGGTGCCGTATCACGAACTGGTTTGCGGCAAGGAGAACAGCACATGGAGATTGGTTTAAATAAGTTGCTAATTATCCGTGCTCTTAACCAGGATGAAAACAAATATTGACTACTGGCAACAACTTCTTAAAAAGGTGCCAGCTCCATATAAAAAATGGTTTGGGGCAGAAAAGACCTTCTTAAGGAAGGTCATAACAAAAGGTGCTAAGGTCCTAGATGTTGGATGCGGTGACGGTCGGAGTATTTTGGACATCCTACCACTTACCGAAGACGTTGTTGGTGTTGATCACGATGACAGTGCTCTCGAGCATGCCAAACAGAATCTCTCCAGTTTCCCATCAGTACAGCTCGTGAAAGCCGATGCGACCGCGCTGCCATTCAACAACGAGGAGTTTGACTATGTAATTTGCATGGGGACCTTTGCTAACTTTGCCCAAGGTAAGTACAAGGCGCTCGCAGAAATGAAGCGTGTGTTAAGGGATGATGGCCGAATCATAATTAGTGTCTATTCAGAAAATGCCTTCAAGACTCGTATGGACGTCTACAAAGCATCAGGTGTCCGCATTGAAAAAATTGAAGGCACAACTGTGACCTTTGACGCAAGCCTAGGTGACAATATCTCAGAGCAATTCTCGCGAAAGCAGTTGGAGACTATTTTTAGCCGAGCCAACCTTAAAATTAAACGATTGGCAGAGCTAGACATGGCTTACTTGTGCGAGTTATCAAAAAGATAGAAAGTAAAGCTATGCCCTCCCTCTACTTCAAAGGTAAATCTTTTTGGTGCGCTTATGTGCCATTATTGAACATGGCCACGATCCGCTCGCGAACCTCCCTCGGGCGTAGATCAATCGTCGATAGATCCGACAGACGTAACCACTGTGCTTCGTGCGAGCCCTCGTACCGTTGCGGCTGCGAGTACTCTGGACCGGTTCCTTTGCCAAACACACCACCTTTGATACTGGCTCGGTAAAATGCAACGTCATGATCGACTCGTGTAGTGCGGTATGGGTAGTTGGCAACGTACTCTCCAATCACGCAATCGAGCCCGGTTTCTTCTTTAACTTCTCTAACGAGTGCTTGTTGCGGCGTTTCGCCATCTTCTATACCGCCACCGGGCAGAACCCAGTATGTTTCGGTTGTCTTAGTGCGCCTGATCGTAAGGAGCATGCCGTCTTTAACGATGATGGCGCGGACTCGTTTTGACTGGTCTTTTTGCATGGCTCCGTGCATAGCTCAGGATGAACCGTAACCTCTTGTGAGTCTCACGCGCAAGTGCATCTATACCGATCCACCGTGCAAAAATTGGTGCCGCTTTTTAGATTGTGACCGTTTAGGAAGTGCAAGTCTACAAAAACTGCTCCCTGAGGCTTCCTTCTTTGATAAAAACCTTGTTGAGTCCACGTTTCCAAGACGCGAACTGCAGAAACCTGTACAGAGTTGCTGACTCACCGACGTTTACAGCTCGGTTGGTTCTCCAGGCCTTACTCGCGTTCCTAATAGCTAGAACGTCTTGGCTTGCATCCTTTTGACAAGCAATGAACTTCTCAATATCGATGTAGCCATTGAGAATATCGAGTGCGCCAATGCGAGTGAGCCACGATTTATCCAAGGGTATGTACGAGTCAATCTCGTCCATCTTTCTCGTATTTAAAAATTTTATCGATGCTCTCTGGTCCAACGTAGAGAACAGTTTTTAATTTGGGGTACTTCTTAAAGTCGAGATCCGCAAACCGTTTTTCCTTGTCGTCGATAAACACAACCGTGTCGTCTTTAAACTTTTCGCAAATAGCTTCGACACTTCCTTTTTTTGTGTCTTGAATAATGCTGATGCCAGCAAATAGGTGCTTTATGCCAGTACGGTTTATTTTTTCGAGTTGGTACTCGTGCACCCCGTGCGTAACCATGTAGCAATTTTCGACAGGCAGTTGCTTAATTCGGTCTAGAAGCGTTTGATTAACAAATGTTTTGCAGGCTCCCATTATTTGCTCAATCAACTCAGGAGCGGTTACCGACTGTAAACGCTCTCCGTCAACAACAGACCGCACGAGGTTCGCAAGAACAAACCCCTTGTCTCGGTCTATCTTGTAGTACCGCTTTACTACTTCGTAGGGAATGCCGACGTCATCGAAGCACTTATACATGTGTTTCTTAAACTTTTCGGTGTTAAAAAATAGAACGTCGTCAAAGTCAAAAATGTATTTAGTCATGATAGTGCGGCTTGATC
>JAZDNR010000096.1:0-27154 GCA_043799475.1 Parcubacteria group bacterium | reverse complement strand
CATTGCAAGAGTCTTTGTTGACGGGATTAGTCGGAAAAATTCGCGAGAATTGACGATCGACCTACGGAGAATGGGCATTAAAGCTACCTCCGTATCAAGCTGTAGAGACGAGAGTGAACCACTCATTAGACTTGCCGATAGATGGGCGGGCTGCATTCGTCTGGGCATAACAGGTCATGATGCAGCCCAACGACTCATGCTTAAGTCGATTCAAAAGAAACAGCTCGTCCAATTAGAAAACCTCGGCTAGTCCCTTGCGGGACCCTTCATCGCCAATTAAGGACGTGCCTTCGCCGAGGTTTATGTCGATAACCCTACTATGACCCTCACGAAAGTCAACGTCGCGGGCACACATAATGTGAAATTTTCCTAAAGAAAAGACCCGAGCGTGCACGACGCGCGGGCCTTGGGGAGCTTGACGAGAGCAGGGTTACAGCACCCCCCACGATCCGATTTGCCGATCCAGGACCTTGTAGAGCTCGTTGCGCAGACTGTATTGGTCTCGCGGTACTCCCGACGGGCCCCGCACCTGCATCGATACTTGTCTCTTGTCCTCGTCCAGCCAGTTCACCCAGATGAGCTCAGAACCGCGCACGAGCACGGTGACGAACCTACTACCGCGCCTGGGGATCAGCTGGATCTGACACGGTTCACCCTGGATATCAGGCGGTATGTAGGTGACCTCACACGGCGGGAACATCTCTCTGAGCATCTCGACCAGATCCTTGGCGTAAATCATTGCCGTGAGCTGATCGATCTTTTGCTCGATCCGGTGGAGGGCTGCTGATTCTTCGGTCATTACTTCACCTCGTTTCTCTGCATTGGATCTCTTACAACTTTGGCAGTACCTCGTTGGGGCAGTAGACGATGAGCGCGATCGTGACGGGTGTCCCGAGACACCACATCAAATCGGTCTCCGCAATATTGCTTCTAAAAAAGGGCGGTCGAGCCTCAGCTCGGGAGCACTAGTGATAGTGCTACCAAGAAAGGCCGGGTGAACTCTTACGCAAAGAGTTCACCCGATTGAGAAAAGGTACGAGAGCAGGGCCAGATCAGTCCCAAGGGTTGAGCTTGAGACCGTAGCTGGCCAGGAGCGCGCGCACCTGGCGCTTGATGATGGGTTCGTGCCAGGTGACTGCGTCGGCTTGCCTCTTGAGGTCAACACCGTGAACTACGGGCCAGGACGTGACCCACCAAAAGGCCTCGTTAAACGACTTGTCGCGCTGCTTTTCCATGTATGCAGCCGTCGCGACCACAACGTCCTCGATGACGGACGTGTGACGCGGGTCGGTGCAGTTGTATTCGTCGATGCAACCTATCATTCGTTAATCCTCCTCTTCATAGGGCCAGCTGAGGCCAGGGATGTACGCGTGAGAACGCGTGTACGGTGGGCTGTTCAGCCACCAAGCGATGTCTCCGTCTTGCGGGGGCTCGATCCAGGAAGGTAGCTCCTCGCCGCGCTCCTTGAGGAGAAAACCATACGCCGTGGCGAGCCTAATCGCATCATAGAGCTGCTCACGCTTGAATAACCAGTACGACACGATCGGCACGATGACAAGGATCAACCATGCGACTGGATTGAGGATCACCTGCTCGACGCTCAGATCTTTGTAAGCCACCATGAAGAGGATTCCCACGGTGCCGTACCAGATGCACGGCAGTACCGCGGGACTGAAGGCCACTAGGTGGTGATTGAGTATCTTATTCATGTTAAAGGAACCTCCTGGACTTCCAATCTTCAGTTCACCCGGCAATGTTTTTTGCGGGTTGAACTAGAGAAGGGAGGGGTGCACTCGATGGTGGCACCCCAGAAACCTTGTTGAAAGAACGGTGACTTGCGCTACAGACCTGCGTCGCAGCCGAGCTCGTAACTCTTCCTGCGCACGCCGCCGTAGATCTTGCAGGAGGCGTCGTGGATCTTCTCGCGGCGACCCGTCTCGAAGATCTCATTGCCGGCGGCGCGGAAGGCACTATTCTGGCCAGCCTTGTAGGCAGCCTTGACGATGGCACCGACGGGGGCGGCGTAGAAGCAGGCACCCATCACCATGAGGATGAGCACCGCGACAACGTCCGCCTGAGAGACCGAAGCTTGTGGCATAAAAGTCACCAGCAGGGCAAAGCCCCAGCACACGAGACCCACTGCTACGAAGCTGAAGATGCCAGACATCTTACCCCAAAGCTCTTCTTTGATCTCTTTGAGCATGTTCTTCTCCTTTCTACTTGGTCAGGTACTCGGGATCGCTAGACCACCAGTAGTACTCGGGCATGGGCGCCTCGCGCGCGGGGTTCTTTAGAGTGATGGCCCAGCCGATGGTGATGGCGTGTCGGGCGAACATCAGCAGACAGAAGAACAGGCCGACCGCACCGAAGAGCATCATGACGAAGCCGCGGGAGAACATATCCCAGGGATCGTGGTGGAATGGGTTCTTGCTGGCGTCGTTGGACCAGATCACGACGGCGTCGAGCACAAACGCGAAGCCGAACGAGATGATCACGATCACGGCAGCGAAGACCATCAGCACTTGACGGTCAAAGAGACCCGACTTCTTGGCTGCGCGGAATACTGTGTACAGACTCATGAGACTTTCTCCTTTCGTTCTTGCCTCCGTGTCGACGCTTACAAAAGCGCCCACAAAGAGGCAAGAAGTTTTATTGAAAAGTACAGTCCGATCTTCAGTTCACCCGACAATGTTTTTTGCGGGATGAACTAGAGAAGGGAGGGAACGCCAGTTGCGACTGACGTTCCCTAATCACCAATCACCACCTTAGAGCTTAGAGAGACTTGATGAGGTCATCGGCGATCCAGGTCCACATACGCACCACCTCCGGACCGCCCTCGCGAGAGCGACGCACGGCCCACATGCTGAGCGTGAACATATCATGCGTGACATGTGAAGTGCTCGTGAGGTCCTTGTCCAGCTTGCAAACTGCGATCCGCCGATCCGTCTCGTCAATCGCATCTTTAGTGTACAAAGAATCGAGACGTGCGACTTCCTTGCGGTAGATTGCCAGCGCATCGGCAGTAAGAGGACTCATTCGCTCGGTATGCATAGTCTGACTGAACAACTCGAGATCTTCCTTGGCTACTTTCTCGATGTGCAGCCGTCGCAGCTCGTACAGCAACTGCGGCTTAGCTGCGAGGTATGCCTGTTGCAAGGTTGCTGGATTGCTCAACTCGTCACGCACTTGATTGAGAGCATAACGATAGAGTGCGTTCCAGAGAGGCGGGGTGTCGAGACCTTTCTGCCACTCGGGACCGTAGACAGCATCGAAGTAAGCTTCCTGTGCACAGTAGAAGGCACTGTTCTCTCGACCGCTCGGAACAGCGCAGGTCTTGCGGTGGTCGCCATGAAACTTGGCGTACATCGCCACCGCGTGCCGGATGACAGGAGCGCTCGTGATAACATCGATGACCGAGGGCTTGACACCCGCTTGCGCAGAGAGCGAGAGTGTCAGTGCGAGAATGGTGATGATGATTGTGAGAGAACGGCGGATCTGTTGCATGGTTACCTCCCGATTCAGCAGATTCCGATCTTCAGTTCGCCTGGAATCCAGGTGAACTAGAGAAGGGAGGGAGGAAGAACACGCGGTTCATCCTCCCAACGACCGAAAAAAAAGAGCGAAGAAGACCTAATACGTGTCGAACATCTCGACGAGCTTGACGCTGTCGCTGGTCGGCACGATCCCCAGGCCGTCGTTGAAGAACAAGAGGATCCAGCCATCCAGGAACGGCTTGAGCTGTCGCTGTGAACACGGATCCTTGCAGACCTCGCGCAGATCCGCGGCAAGCTGGATGCGCGTGATGTTCTCCTGCCTATTGCTATTGACGTTCCAACGCTCGGGCAGCTTGCCGATCTGGTCCGGAGTAAAGCTGGTAGAAAGCTTCATCTTGGGAATGCCGTCGCTCTCGTACCAGGCGACCCAGTAGACCGGCTCGGATACCTGATCCGTGACGGTGAGATATAGCTCGCCCCAACCGAGCGGTCTGGTCAGGACGTCGCTGGTGAGAGAATCCACGAGCTTCTGCACGAAGACCGGGCGACCCTTGATCTCGATCTTCTGATCGGCGTACGCGGGGTTGATCCCGGTGATGACGAACATGAGAACGATGATGATGGATACGAGGAACTTCATGTCTGCTTCTCCTTCTGAATAGTTTCTTGACCACGTGTCAGCCGGTCGTGCGACACTTGCAAGTGAGCTCGAGATCGTTCTCGAGCAACCGCATATCGTCTTCAGAGTACCCGGGCAGGTTGTGGTTCTGCCGACCCGCATGCCAGCCGATCTCACCCGCTGCCCTGATAACGTAGCGCATGAGCCAACAGGCACATATCAACCCGCCGACGAAGCTGAAGAGGCGCGCAAACGTCCGACTCCACTGTTGCACCGGAGTGATGACGGAGAAATCGGTGTAGGACACCTCCAAGTAATGGGTGCTCAGAGCGAACCCAGAGAGCACCCCAATCAGTGCGAGGAGGTAGGCCACCTGATAGCGTTTGTAACAGAGGACCTTCAGAAACATGACATATTCTCCTTCCTTTTCTTTTCTTGCCTTCCAAGACGGTGCTCGAATTGTCGAGTAACAACTTAGAAGGCAAGATTTGCCAAAGAACAGACCGCCTATAATTGCACCTTTTGAGCAAAAAGTCAAGTGTATCCGCGGGGACGATCTGCTAGCCTTTTTGGATGATTTCGGCAGGCAGCCATAAAAAGTGGGTAATTGTCCCTACCTATAATGAGGCCCAAAACGTCGTGCGTTTGATCCCGGCGGTACTCGAGCAAGGAGAACAATTCGCCATCCTCATTGTCGACGATGGTTCACCCGACCAAACGGCCGACAAAGCGCAGGCCTTTGCACGGATATATCCAGAGCGAGTGGCGATCTTGCGGCGTCAACGCAAAGAGGGATACGGGCCGGCGGTTTTTGCGGGGATGGCTCGGGCGGCAGAACTCGGCGCTGACAAAATCTTTACAATGGACTGTGATTTTTCGCACGATCCTAAGAGCTTGCCGCGACTCGATCTGCAGCTCGAGCAAAGCGACGTGGCGGTCGGTAGCCGTTACGTGTTGGGTGGTCGGACGATTAACTGGCCCGTACGTCGCAAGGTTATGTCCGCTCTTGCTAACCGGCTCGCCCGCACTGTAGTAGGTTTGCCGACCCATGATTGTACGGGTGGTTTTAGAGGATATCGCCTGCCGGTCATCCGGGCCTTGCTTAAGCAGCGCGTTCAGTCCTCGAGTTATGTTTTCTTAATCGAGACTCTATTTTTGGCACATCGGCTCGGGTTCTCCATTGGTGAGATCCCGATTGTCTTTAAAGAACGTGAGTTTGGTCAATCCAAAGTTGACTCGCGTCTGATCGCCACAGCCATGCTCAACCTGAGTAAAATTGGTCTGCGCCGAGTGCTAGGAGAACAGCCGACAAAACAATAATCGTTGTGGTCGAGGAGCAGGCTTAACGTCGCGCGCGTGCGGGCACGAGATTTAGCGCACGCTCAATCGCAACCACCCTTTTTTCAAGCAGGCGTACTTCGCCCGAATTCGGTTTTGAGCGAAGGCGCTTCTTGATAACCGTAAGCTCTCGCAGGTGCGCATCAAACTGTCGCTCGAGATTGCCCTGGTTCTTCTCGACATTTGTGAGTCGGTTCTCTACGGCCGTAAGCTTAAACTCTACTTTGCCCATATGACCTTCGAGGCCCATGATGCGTTTTTCGAGTGAGTCAACCCGGGCGGATAGAGTATCGATTCGCGCCCCGAGACGTGTCTCTAGGTCCTCAAATCCTCTGGCAATAGAGCGACCAAGATTATCAAACCGGTGGTCTAAGTAGCTCTTAAAGTAGCTTTTTGTGAGAACTTCGGTTTTTTGTGACATGAGTCTTGAGTCAGATATTAGCACGCCTAATTGTGCAGGGATCGTGATTAACCGACGGTTAAGGCTTGCTTAACAAAAAGTAAACGATCCACTAGTCCTGTATTTACTATCGTACTGAGCTCGTCGTCCCGTATTGCCTAATCATCGCTGCTAGCACACCGGCCGGCTTCCGCCAAAGACCGTCGTAGGTCCCCTCCTCAATAATGCGGCCATTGGCCAGCACATAGATGTAGTCAAAGTGTTGCAGCAAGTGCAGCCGGTGAATCGTAGAAATAACCGTCTGCCCCTTAAAGTACTCAAAGATGCGTTTATAAATTGCCAGCTCATTGAGCGAATCAACACTGCTGGTGGGCTCATCGAGCAAAAGTAGGCTACTCTCTTGCGCTGCATAGACACCCCGCGCCAGAGCTAGCCGCTGTTTTTCGCCACCCGACAAGTTGACTCCACGCTCTTTAATGTGCGTCTCAAGTCCGCGTGGCAATCGCTTAAGCACTGGGGTAAAGCGCGAAATCGTGACCGCCCGACTAACCGCTGCTTGACCATGCGTAACACCGGCCGTGATGTTAAAGCGGATCGTGTTCTCAAAAATCTCGGGGTCTTGCGGCACAAGTGTAGTACTTGCGGCCAGTGTCCTAAAATCTTTTTGCATGTTCCCATCGACACACAATTTAAAGCGCTCGGGTCGATCTAACCCTCGCAGTAAGTACAAGAGTGTACTCTTACCACTACCACTCTCTCCTACCAAAGCAATCCGCGCCCCGCGTTTGATCTCGAGGCCAATATCCCGCAATTGATGCTCGCGGTGTTCTTTGTCCTCATACTTAAACCATAAACCGCGCAGTTCAATCCTCTGCCAATCAACCGGCTTACTGAGCGGTAGCACCTGCGCGCTAAGTTCTCCATGAGACGCCAGCATTGGATCAACCGCCCGCACACTGACTGAATACATCAACAACTCCTGCGCCTCACCCGCAAACCTAAAAAAAGCATCGCCCAGTTGCGAGACGTATCCATAGAGTGCAACCAGCCCACCGAGCATAACCGCTCCAGCTGCCAGACCGTTCCAAATATAAAAAGCCATAATAGCAACGTGCATCAACATTAAGAGCATACTTACGGTGAACCACTTGACCTCATTGAGTCGGATCTCGCGCCGCAGGACCGGGAAAATTATTGCGACCGACTCGGCATAGGCGGAACACGCCAATTTCTCGAGACGCAGCGTAATAATCGTCTTAATATTGGCAACGTAGTCGTAAAAAACGGCCGCCATACTGTGACGTCGCTCATTGATGGAGCGTTCGAGGCGCCCCAACACCCGGTCGTAGCGCAAAATCACCAGCACTACGATAGAAGTCACTCCAAGTACCACCAGACCCGCCAGCGGCAAGTAGTAGGTAATCGCAATACTGCAGAACAATACGCGGGCACCGATTTCAATATCTCTAAAGCCGTGACTCGCAAAACGTTGCAAGTTGTAAGTCGCTTTTTCGACCCGGTCGTGGGTCTCGCCGGAGTGATGGTCCTTGTGCCAACGCAGCGGCAACTCGGTGATGGTCTTAAAGTAGAACTCACGCGCATTGCGCTCAATTACAAAAGCTGTATCGCGCTCGAGCACTCTTGCCACACCGTGGAAGCACCAAAACACAAATGGAATCACGCCAAACAGCGCGAGCCAGAGCGCAATCCGCCGCATGTCTGTCCCGCCTCCACGTTGAATCTCATTAAAAACCTGACCGATAACAGCGGGCTCGAGCAGTATCACGCCGTTAGCTACCACAAACATACAATACGTCAGCACAAATTTACCTCGCCTACCTTTGGCGAATTTCCAACTTGTTTTTAGCAAATGCAGGTAGGGGGTCCGTTGCATAAACGCGAAGCTTATGCCGGTCCGGAACATTTTACAAACCGTGACCGTTTTTTAAAAACAGACCTCGCTAGAACCGGTACCTTGAAAGCGCTCGGTATTCTTGTTATCAAAGGCGAATAGGTTTTGGAAGGTTCTTTTTTTGCGGCCGTTACGGCCAACTATTTAAAACGCCAGGTATAAAAAGCCACGCAGTGAGGAGGTGCTCATGACAATGCCCATCGACCTCGTGATTGTGAGACATGGCGAGTCCGAGGGGAACGTCGCAAACCGACTCTCGCGTAGAGGCGACGATCGGCACTTTACGCTGGAGTTCTTGGCACGACCCAGTGCGGACTGGCGCCTTACACTCAAGGGCATCGAGCAGGCTAAGCGCGCCGGCCAGTGGATCCGGGAGAACATCGGCCAGTCGTTTGATCGTTACTATTGCTCGGAGTACATTCGAGCAGCCGAGACGGCTTACTATCTCGGGTTACCCGGTGCGGTCTGGTTTATGTCGCAACTGTTGCGCGAGCGGGACTGGGGTGAGCTCGAGAGCATGACGGACCGAGAGCGCAAGGAACGTTTTGTTGAGGAACTCAAGCGGCGCGAACGGGACTTTTACGGCTGGGCTCCACCGAGTGGCGAGTCCATTGCTACGGTCTGCGGTCGCGTGGGCCGCGTGATCGACACGATCTACCGTGAGTGCGACGGCCAAAGGGTGATCATCGTCTCTCACGGCGAAACTTCTTGGGCCTTGCGGGTTAATCTGGAGCGTTGGAACCAGCGACAGTTCGCCCAGATCTACAACTCGGCCGATGGTAGGCATAAACTCCTGTGGAACTGCTCGATCCTGCACTACACTCGTCTCAACGAGCAAGGCGTGGGCGAGAAATACCTCTGCCGAGTGCGCTCGGTTTGGCCCGAGGACCCCGAGACAACTGATACTGGGTTCGTGCGTATCGTGCGACAGCGCTATAGCAACGATGACTTGCACTCCTACGTCGAGGAGGTTCCGCGTTTGATTGCGGAGTGACGCATAAGCATAGCGGCTTGCGGGGCGAGAGGATTCTTCTCGCCCCTTTTCTTAACTAGTCGCACAAGTTAGACCGGTCACAGTTTAGATCGACTCAGATCAGACAGGCCTAAGCGTCTTCGCAAAGACTTGCCAGGCTAGAAGCGTACGTTCTGGTATCCCTAAAGTGTCGACTATCATCGTAGCCAAGGAAAATTCGCGCTTGACTAGTTTCCTCCGATAGTGTATAGTTTTGTATAGATTATGAACAAAATGTATAGAATTGGCGAGGCAGCAAAGGTGCTTGGGGTCAGTATCCAGACCCTACGTAGGTGGGCTAAAGAGGGTTCACTGGTACCTGATTTTATCTCTCCTGGCGGCCACCGCTTTTACTCCGCGACCGCTCTCGAGCGATTCTCAGAAAGTCTCGTGCATGCAGCACGAATGTGGGTAACGGGAGCAGTGACACCTCCTCTTACTAAAGATCTCTACTGCGAAACAAGTGCGACTTTTTTAGTGCGCTTAAACCGGTTCTCGCAAGAATTACAGCAGAGCAAGGAGTTTACAGAGAGCTCATCACTGGTTGTCGCGATAGCCGGAGAGATCGGTAACAATTCGTTTGACCACAATCTTGGTAACTGGCCGGATGTCCCTGGAATATTTTTTGGTTTTGATCTTAAGCGTCGTCACGTCGTGCTTGCTGATCGTGGACAAGGAGTACTCAAGACACTCAAGCGGGTAAGAGCGACTCTCACGACCGAACTACAAGCAGTGCGGGTAGCATTCACAGAGCGTATCTCTGGACGTGCGCCCGAGAAGCGTGGTAACGGGCTCAAGTTTGTGCGAGATAACGTCATGGCTCAATCACTTGATTTACTCTTTCAATCAGGTGATGCGATTCTTATGATTGGCAGCGGCCATAAAAAAATTGAATTGCAAACAACTGACGAGACAATACGCGGGACACTAGCAGTGCTACACTTTTAAAGTGATTATTACGTTAAAAAAATTTGGCATGGTGCTCACATCGCGGCAAGCAGGCCGAGAAGCACTTGCAGCTTTTAAGCCTTCACTCCAGTCAGTTGGGGTTAAAGAGCAAGTTGTTTTGGACTTTTCTGGTGTAGCAACTTTATCTCCATCATGGGCCGACGAGTTCATAACACCGTTATTCAAAAAATATGGGGCACGTTTACGCTCCCTCTCTGCCGATAACCTTTCTGTTGAGGCCTCCCTCAAAACTCTCGAGCTGCATCTTGAAGCGCCGAGCGACACGGAGTTGAGCGGCTGAGTCATAAATAACAAGGGAGGTTGAGTCCGGACGGCATTGCGCAGATTATGTGTTTGCAAGTCTTCTCGTTTATTTTAGTGGGGACCCCTATCAAGCAGCGACGCCGATTGCGTGAAGTATCAGCATGCATTTGACCCGAGCGGCGTAGTCTTTAGTAATCCCGAGACACGTCTTAAAGAATGGAACAACAATAGCTTGTAGACATGCTCACTTTATGTCACCGGCAACAAGAACAAGCTCGTGAAAGATCTATACCCAACTCAAGTGAGTGAGGCCCTTGGCGCAGTCGTTCAGGCGTCTTTTTATGGGTGGAAAAGTCCTTTCTCCATTCTCAGCTTTTTTTAAGGTTGGTCTTTTAGGTTAGAGCTACTAATCCATTAAGTACTCAACCACATGAGTCTTAAAAAAACCTTAATTATCGCGGGAAGCGCTGTCGTTATTGGAGCGGGCTCGCTCCTTGGTGTCGGCCTTGCCCGAGCTGCTGGCGCAGAGTCACGGCCAACCATTATCGATAAGCTGGTCGAACGGTTCAACCTTAATAAAGATGAGGTGCAAGCTGTTTTTGATGAGTTGCGCGATGAGCGACAAGCCGAACACCGTGCCAAACTCGAGGAACGTCTGCAAAGTGCAGTAGACAATGGCAAACTCACGACTGCGCAGCGCGATGCCATCCTGACAAAAATGCAGGAGAACCAAACCTTTATGGAGAGTCTCAAGGATAAAACTCCAGAGGAACGACGCGCCGCCCTCAAGCAACACCACCAAGACCTTAAGGCTTGGGCAGATGAGCAAAACATTCCGCAAGGGTTTCGCATGTTTGTCGGCCCCGGTGGTCACAAAGGTTTCGGTCCTGGACCCCGTGGTCCCTTAGGCCCTGAGGGAGAGTTTGACCAGCCGCTCGGAGAACCAGCACTGGAAGAACCAGCCGACGGCGGTGAAGTCGGTGCAGAGAGCTAACCACTATCCACCCGGCAGGGCAGCAATTGGGCCGTCGGCATCCCATGCCGACGGCCTTTTCAGGGCAATCAATCTATGCTAAAGACAACTGCTGATGCGACTTTTAATTGTTGAAGACGAGCCAAAAATAGCGCAGGCGCTTAAGCGCGGCCTCGAGCAAGCGGCCTTTGCGGTGGATCTCGCCAGCGATTTTATAACCGGCCAACAAAAAGCACTTAACGGACCTTACGATTTGATCATACTGGATCGGATGTTGCCCGGTGGCGACGGTGCCGAAATTATTAAAGTTCTCCGCGCGACTAACAAAACCACACCAACACTGCTACTTACCGCCCGCGATAGTATCGGAGACCGGGTGCAAGGACTCAATCTGGGCGCCGATGATTATCTAGTTAAACCTTTTGCCTTTGCTGAGCTGCTGGCCCGTATCCATGTTTTGCTGCGACGACCGCAGTCAACCTCCGCTGGTCCAGAGCTGCGCGTGGCGAACCTAACTCTTAATCCCAGCACTTTTAACGTCACCCGTGCCGATCGCAACATTGAATTATCGGTCAAAGAATTTGCTCTGCTGGAGTATCTCATGTGTCAGGCCGGTAAAACTCTTAGCAAAGACCAGCTCATCGCGCATGTTTGGAATTTTGATGCGGATGTTCTTCCAAACACAGTCGAAGTTTTTATCGGATATTTGCGCAACAAAATTGATAAACCCTTTAAGGGTCCGCCTTTGATCCAGACTGTGCGCGGTTTTGGCTATCGTCTAGGAGAACCCAAACGCTAAGGCGCTACTATGTTCCGCTCCGCCCTTATCAAACTCACCGCGATCTATTTGGTTGTTTTGATTTTTATCAGTATTTTTTTTAGTGCGCTTGTGTTTGGCATCGCTAGCCGTGAAATGGCGCGCTCGCTTAATCGCCCAGGTATGCTGCGTGAGCTCAAAATTCTCGAGCAAGATCGACCCCGTTTTAATGCCCTTATCAAGGATGAACTCGTGACAGGTCGGCGCCACTTGGCGCTCAATTTACTTTACGTAAATATCGCGCTCCTAGTAGCGGGGGGCGGTGTGAGTTATTTACTGGCACGCGCAACTCTCCGTCCCATCGAGCGGGCGCTTGCGGCGCAGAGTCGCTTTGCGGCCGATGCCTCGCACGAGTTACGCACTCCCCTAACCGCTCTGCGCACAGAGATTGAGGTGGCGCTGCGTAATCCTAATTTGCAATTACCGGACGCAAAACAATTGTTGCAAAGTAACCTGGAAGAACTTAACAAATTGGACCTGCTTACCGATGGCTTGTTGCGCTTAGCGCGACTCGGTTCGGATAACAAAGACTTGCGAGAGACGCCGCTAGCGGATGTGGTTTCGCAAGCCTTAGCACGAGTTAAGCCAATGGCCGAGCATAAGCAGATTGTTCTCACTTACGCAGACAGTAAATCATTGGCAAAAATAAAAGGCGATCAAACTAGTCTGGTAGAACTTATTGTAATCCTGCTCGACAATGCAATTAAATTTAGCCCGTCCGATAGTGCTGTCAGGCTAACCTTGGCCGAACACGGTCGTCATGCGATTGTAAGTGTTAGTGACCAGGGTCCCGGCATCGCGGCCCAAGATTTGCCGCACATTTTTGATCGGTTCTACCGCGCTGATAAATCACGTAGCCAAAAAACGCCGGGATATGGAATCGGTTTATCGATTGCCAAGTCTATTGCCGATTTACATGCTGCCGAACTCAAGGCCACCAGCACACTCGGCCAGGGCAGTCGCTTTAGTATTCTCTTCAGGCTCTCATAAAAGCGGGGTTGTGTTATAATTTACAACCGTGCGGTGGAGAACTTCCAAGCTCGCCGGTAAAATCGGCCAGTGGGTACTACTGGTTCTAATAATCGGGCCTGTGTTGATAGGGGGGTCGATGAATTTAGGACTTACCTACGGGCAACTTACTGAGCATATAGAGAGCACACGCACGAGTGTCACGCAGCTCGCCGCGCAAGATCTCGCGACCCGTTTCCAGCTTTTGGAAGACTTGGCAGTCTCGTTTGCCGGTCGCGTACAGTTCCGCCAAAAAATTGAACAGGGCGATTGGCAAGCTGCCATTGATATTCTCAAGTCCGTTCCTGATACTTTTGCCTACATCGACCGTGTCTTTATTTCTGATCCTAAAGGAACACTTCAAGCGGACACTCCGGCGCTACCGGGTGTACGTGGTAAAAACTTTGCCTTTAGAGATTGGTATCAGGGGGTCTCAAGTACACAGCAACCATACCTGTCGGATGTGTATACCCGTACCGCACAACCGCAAATCGAAGTTGTCGCCGTTGCCGTGCCGATCACTTCGGAAGCGGAAAAGCTCCTGGGCTTTCTCGTTATACAAATACCCACCAGCTCGTTTATCGAGTGGCGTAGCAACATTAGTATTGGCACACATACAGCTGTCTACTTTGTCGATAGCGCTGGGCAAGCCATTGGTGATCCTGATATTAAGACTGATGGGGCAGACCGCACTCAGTATCTTTCGACGCAACGAGTGCTAAAGGGAGAGGTTGGCCTGATGGAGATGACAAACCCAGCCACCAGTGAGAACGTTGTGATTTCGTATGCCCCGGTTGGAGCATTTGACTGGGGTGCTGTCATCGAACAGGACCATGCCATCTTTTATAGCGCCTGCAATAACTCATTATTGATTACCTCTGCGCTGATCGGGTTGGTACTGGCGGTATTGTTGCTGCTCTGGAGGCTGGTCGTACGGACGCTCGCCTCGCTAGATACTGAACGCCGTCGAGCTAATACTTTTTTGCATAGTATCGGCGATGGAGTGGCGGCCATCGACAATTCATGGAAAATTATTCTCTGGAACACCGCTGCACAGCGGATCACCGGCTGGTCAGCGCGCGAGGCGGTCGGGCACGATTTGCGCTCATTTCTCAAGTTAGTGCGGGAACGCGATCGTTCTCCTAACTATGATTTTATTGCGCAAACCATGGCCCGCCGCACTACCCAGACCCTTGAGAATAATACCTTTTTAATCAAAAAGGATAGCAGCGAAATACACGTTGGCGATAGTGCTGCGCCTATTATTGACGAACGTGGCCGACTCAAGGGCACAATTATTGTTTTTAGAGATAGGACACAGGAATATGAGGCCGGGCAAATTCGCTCTGGTTTTGCTTACGCCTCACACCAGCTACGCACACCCATAACCAAAGCACTCTGGAATCTGGAACTTGTACTCGATGAGATATCCGAGGCTAAAACACGTAGCAAGATCACTTTGGCCCATGAGGCGCTGCAGTCCAGCGTCAAAGTTGTTGATGAACTAATTGAGGTGGTCAAAATCGACCAGGGCAACTTAGTCGTTTCGTCTGTTTTGCTAAAACCACGTAGTGTTGTCGAATCGGCCGTATCTAAACTTAAAGCTCTCATCGCTCAACGTAAGGCTAAGGTACGTATCGAGGAGCAAAAAACGGGCAGTCTCACAACAGACAAACGGCTCCTAGAAAAAATATTGAGTGAGATAATAGAGAATGCGATTATGTATAGTCCCGTGGGCGCCGAGGTTTTGGTTTATATTAATCAAACCAATCACGACACTGTTTTTGAGATACGTGATCAAGGACTTGGCATTGAGGAACAAGAACAGCCGCTTATCTTTACTAAATTTTTTAGGAGCACCAAACAAGACACAACGGCTGTCTCGGGTGCAGGTCTCGGTTTGTACATAGCGCGGGCCTACACGCAATTGCTCAAGGGAAAAATTTGGTTCAACTCGACGCCAAAACGAGGTACCACCTTTTTTATACGGCTGCCGAGCTTAGGTGTGTAAACGGGGGGTAACGAACAAGCGACAAAAGAACAAAATCAGCATGCGGCGCAGAGCGCTGGAGAAGCTTAAATATCACCTGGAAAAATAAGGCGGGGCGGCACGTGCACTCTTGACATTGAGGCGATAATAGTCTAGCGTCTCGGGCTGTTCTTTTGTTTTTTGTAAGTGTGGTTCTGCCTGAGTACCGCTACCCTTGACCGGTATTTTGACAAGACCACACAAAAGAGGAGGAACTCGACAAAATGTGTATAGACAGCGTTAGAACCACAACTGACTTCGTGCAGTCCTACCTGGCTCTCAGAGAGCAGCAGCTTCACACCAGCCCCAATTCCAGGGACACGATCGACTTGGGCTTACAGATGATTAAGCTAGTCTCGAGCGCGAGTGACGTAGAGTTGCAGGCACTGGCAGAACATCTGGGTTACCCGGTGCGGTACTGGCAGATTGAGCGGATCTTGGCGCAGTCTCGCCGGGGCCGCCAGCCACTGCTGGATAGGCTGACCGGATACACGTTGACGAAGAAAGGGGTGCGCAAGGTCCTTATGGACTCTGTTTTCCCCACGACTAACTCCGATCCAATCGATCTTGCCAAATTACTCAAGGAGCAGCGCCAATAGTTCAATGACCATGTCACCTTCACCGTCCCCAGGGCTCCCTCGGGACGGTGTTTTATTTTCCGAGCTTTACTGGCCGAGAACGGAGTACTAGCGCCAAAGCAAAACCGATTACCAAGAATGGTGCGCGCACGCCCTCAAAAGTACTGGGAACCGCTTGGATAATAAGGAGTGCGACCAGGCTCGCCAGAACACCGGCGGCCAGCCAAGGCTGTCCTGACACTGGCAAACGACGCACTATACGCAATACTATCCAGACGAGCCAACCAAACACGATCAACGCTGCCGGTAAACCAAAGGTGACCGCGAACTCGAGCGATAAATTGTGGAGTGCGCGCACCGTCGGTTGATTGTTGAGACTAACCGCAACAAGTTCACTGGTGGCTCCTGGTCCCAGGCCGCGCAAGGGAGCTTTTTGAATGAGTTCGACCCCCTGTTTAGCGAGTTCAAGACGCGTCTCAAAAGATTGTCGTACCCCCAGTGAGGCCAGGCTGACACGGTCGCGCAACGAATCTGGCATGGACATCCAACCAAGCGTCAGTGCCAGCCCAATTGTGAGTGTCAGGAGAACAAGGTGGGTTCGTTGTCGAGGTTCCACCTTATAGATCGCCACGGCCACAAACACCAAGGTCGCAAGTACTAGGGCCAGCAGTGTCAGGGTCGAACCGGTAAAAAATACCGCTATTAATCCGCCAGCAATTGTCACGAGCGAAAGCCAACGCCGCCATCCCCGCCAGGTCAGCCCAAAACCGGCTAGTAGAGGCAGGAGCAGGGCGAGACTCGCCGCCAAGTGGTTCTGCCCAATAAAAACCGAGGTGATAGCCCACTGTTGACGATAGGGGTTATGCAAGTTGGAAAGCGGTAGATGTGTATCACTGATTTTTTCGGCCAGACCGATCACAGCGATGACAAACACCGCCCCGAGAAGCGCGGTCCCAAACCACTTACTACCAGGGATCGACCAGGCACAAAGACCAATTAATAACACAAGCACCACGCCGTAGAGCCACTCAAATAAAACTGGCGTGGCCGCGGGGTAATCCACCCAGGTTCGAGATAAAAGCATCCAGACCACCAGGGCTAGCGGGACAACAAGCAGTGGCCAGCTACTCCTACGCGCTCTAGCTTGGTGGGTCGCAATGTTAGTAGCAGCCCACAACGCTAAGCTAAAACCACCAAGCACCAGCAGATTGCGTGACGTAAATACCTGAGACCCAATGTGGCTGGCTGTAAGATAGCGCGAGAACTCGGCCAGCAGCACCAATGCACAGGCAAGCGGAATGAACCAGTAGCGTTCAAAGTTCTCCCTGGATTTTTTTGTGTTGGCCGTGGTTGACACGAGGCAGTTAAGTTGACAGAGTTTAGTGGATGACACTTCCCATCCGGCGCTTGGCCGATATTAGTCGCATTTTACTACGCTACGGTTTTAGGGAGATTGGAGCGCTCTTTGGGCAGCCTACCAGTGAGTTGCGCGGAGCGGAAGCTTTAGCCGCTGGACACACTCGAGCGGTGTTGGCGACCGCCAAAAACCGTCCCCAGCGGCTGCGGCGCGCCCTCGAGGAGCTCGGTCCGACTTTTATTAAACTTGGACAAATCTTGGCCACCCGCCCGGACTTGATCGGGCCAGCCTATGCGGATGAGTTTGCCAAACTGCTTGACGAGGTGCCGCCCTTTGAGTTTGCACGTGCACGTGAGATTGTCGAGGGAGAACTCGGCCAGCCTCTCGACAAACTGTATGCCAAATTTGATGAGCGGCCGGTCAAATCGGCTTCACTTTCACAGGTTCACCGGGCGGTTTTGCCTGATGGAACAGTCGTGGCGGTAAAAGTACAACGACCGGACATCCAAAAAATAATCGAACAGGATATTACGTTGCTTAAAAAAGCGGCGGAAATGTTAGAAAAATCCCGTCACGTGCACCTCATCCAACCGCACGAGATCGTAAATGCTTTTGAGGAAGCAATCACTCAGGAACTCGACTTTAATCATGAGGCCGAGACGCTCGAGCGTTTTGGGGCACTCTACCAAGATCATCCGCTGCTCGTCATCCCCGAGGTCTGGCGCGATTTGTCGAGTGAGCGTGTCGTAACAATGGAGTACATTGAGGGGGTTAAGATCAGCGACCGCGAGACGCTCGAGGAGTGTGGCTACGATCCGCAACGCGTGGCCCGTAATGGTTTGGCCGTAGTGCTCTCTCAAATTTTTGAGCATGGCTTGTTTCATGGCGATCCGCATCCCGGCAACATTTTTGTTCTCCCGGGAGAACGCTTGGCCTACGTTGATTTTGGCTTGAGTGGAACACTTTCGCGCGCACAAAAACGAGGCGTGCTTAAACTACTCGTCTCGCTAACCGAGAAAGATGTCGAGCGGGCGCTGTCGGCCTTTAGAGATCTTGGGGTCCTGGCTGGCCGCACCGATCCAGACAAACTTAAACCTCACATCGAGGCACTTTTTAAAATGTACAGTGACAGACCGCTTGGCGAGATAAAGTTTGCTGATTTAACCAACGAAATCATTACCATTATGCGGGAGAACAAACTACGGATTCCGCGCGATCTGGTTTTACTTATTAAGGCGTTGGCGACAAGTGAGGCGGTGGGTGTGCAGCTTGATCCTTCGTTTCATTTGATTACTGAGGCGCAGCCTTACTTGGCGCAAGCGCTACGCGATGAGGTTAAACCCGCAGCACTCTTCAAGCGGATCCGAGAATTTTCGCGGCGCAATGTCGAAGTACTGGAGCGAGCACCAGACGTGGCGGGTCGGGCGCTCGACCGGCTAGATCAAGGTAAATTTACTATCAACGTGCAACACAAGGGACTTGATCGGCTCGAGAAAGCCATCGATGTTGGGACTAATCAAATCGCCTACGGGTTGATTTTAGCAGCGCTGGTGTTGGCTGGGGCGCTACTCGCTACGATCCCTGGACCGCAGCTTTGGGGTGTCAATGTGTTCTCCCTGTTGCTCTTTGGCGCCGCAATACTGGTAGCTATCGGTTTGGGCGGCTCGATCTGGCACGAGCGCAGGCTTCGACGGTCCAGCGGGAAAACCAAAAAATAAAGAGCGTGGAAGCTTCATTTGAACTTGCTAAGATTCCTAACTGCGTCGAACTCCTCAGGTGTACCAACCGAGTACCACTCGCGAGCGCGTACGACGGCGATTTTTTGCGGACCGCCTTGGGTGGCCGGTAAGTGTGCTAGTTGCGCCATGGTTTGTGGTAGTCCGATCTCACCCTTAGGTGTATGTTTTGGCGGAAGTTCAAAATAGCGCTGATCAAGTGTGTAAACCGCGCAGTTTACTAAGTAAGGCGGTTTGGGTTGGCCGTCCCCTGCTTCTCGAATAGCGCAGCAATTGCCTTGCGCGTCCAACTCGATACTGCCAAAACGCTTTGGGTCCGAGACCTCACGCACCAAAATGGCGTAGTGGTGTTTGGTCATATCAGCCAAATCCCGCGGATCGTAAACATCGTCTCCCATTAAGACCAAAAACTTTCCGGGCCATAAGGCAACCCGAGCCACTGTCAGTGCGTCGCCTGTTCCTCCAAGTTTTTCTTGGTGAACATAGGTAACTGGTATGCCGCGCCACTTAGTACCGACGGCCGCAACAATTTGTTCTGACAGATACTTAACCACGATGACGATGCGGTCAACCTCGGGCGGAAGTGCATCGAGCGTATGTGCGATAATCGGCTTGCCACCAATTGTAAGTAACGGCTTTGGAGTTTTGAGCGTAAGGGGCCGCAGACGAAGACCGATCCCTGCTGCTAAAATAACTGCGTCCATTGTGTCAGTGTCTCCAGTTGGCGTGAGTCTGTCTTAGGCCTGTGAGGCCCGCTCAGAATACTTACCAGTCTCGGTATTAATGCGTACTACATCACCCACCTTAATAAAAAGTGGAACATTGACCTTGAGGCCGTTCTCGAGAGTGACTTCTTTGAGGCCACCCGTGGCCGTGTCGCCTTTGATGCCAGGAGGTGCTTCGCTGACTTTAAAGTCAACTTTATTGGGAAGTTCAACCGCGATGGGCTTGCCGGTAAAATTTAAGATGGTGTTAACTTCGCTCTCTTTGAGATACTTAGCCGCCTCTCCAACTACATCAGCCGGAACCGAAAACTGCTCAAAGCTCGTTTGGTCCATAAAATAAAACTGTGACTCGTCTTTATACAAGTACTGGGCTTGGCTGCGGTTGACGTCGGCCGCCTCGACCTTGTCGCCCTGCTTAAAGGTTTTTTCGAGCACGCTGCCGTTCTTGAGGTTGCGTAATTTGGTGCGCATCACCGGGCGGCGTTGGGCCGTCTTCATAAAATCCGATTTGAGAACCACGTAGGGCTGGTCATTAAACTCAAGCACGGCTCCCACACGGAGTTCGTCGATGCGCATAGATCTCTTTTTTATCTCAGTAGGAGAACTAAGTCAATCAAAGGCGCGTGTTAGCATAGGCAGGATGAACCAACCGCACGCCACGTTGCATGAAATCTGGACCTCGGATGGGCTGCCGCTCGAGGGACTCTTGTTTGCATCACCTCGGAGAACAAAAAGCGCCGTCTTTTGGATTGGCGGCCTGACCAGTCGGTTCTCCAAGAATCCGCGACGGACTAATACCTTGGCAGCAACACTCAATCGACGCGGCATTGCTTTTGCAATTTTTGACCATCGGGGAGCGGATGTGGTGCGCTCGGTCAAAGTGCTAAACCGTAAGTCAAAAAATCATAAGTACATCCTTACTGGAACTGGCTACGAAAAATTCGAGCACAGCCTGCGTGATATCGAAGCGATCATCAGATTTTTACGAAAACAAGGCTACCGTAAGCTCTACCTAATTGGTCACAGCACTGGCGCCAACAAAGCGGCCTACTATATTTACAAGACGGGCGGGCGGGCCTTGGCCGGAGTTGCTTTACTTGGTGCAGTAAGCGACATCCCTATTTTAAAAAAACGTCTTGGATCAAAGTACCCGCTTGCGGTCCGCGCGGCACAAAAGTTGGTTACCCGCGGGCAGAGCGCTACACTCATGCCAGATTATCTCGTGGCCGGCCGTATTTTTACTGCGGCGCGATTTTTGAGTCTAACGCAGGAGCGCGCTCCCGAGGATATGTTCCCCTACTACCAGCCTAGACGCAGTTTTAGGTGGACCAAACGGTTGCGTCAGCCAGTGCTCGTACTGCTGGGAGAACAGGACGAGTCCGCAGCTGATCGTTCAACCAAAGAAATTCTCAAGGCCTTTGAAGCACAGGTGCCAAAAAAGTTTTACAAAGGTACTCTTATTAAAGGCGCTGATCATAGTTTTAGTCGCCACGCACAACAGCTTGCTAAGGTTATTGCAGTCTGGGTTAAATCAAAAAAGACGAGGAGCAGAACCAACTAGATCCTGCTCCGCTTAAGCTCCTCTACTTTTCCAGGCTCGAGGAGACGTTCGATGTATCCGAGCCCAATCAGCGCCAAGTAGCTCTCTCGTATTTCTACAGGGATCGCTTGATCTTGGATCAGATCGTTTTTACCGTACTGGATAAGGCGATCTAGTGACCCGACTAGCCGAGAGAACACTTGGCGTTCTCCAGCAAGCGTCAAGTACTTACCCATATCACGCTCCGGTGAGTGAACCCAAAAGTGTACCTTGGGCCAGAGGTGCACTGCGGTCGTCAGTGCCCGGCGCTCGTGGTAGGCCAAAGTAACAAGCCCAATACTCACCACGGCCAGTCCCCTCGTGGTAAGTAATTGTCGAGTGTTGCGGATGTTTTCGATGGTGTTGGTGGACTGATCCTCTACAAGGATACAAGTCGATGGAACACCCATCTGCTGACAGACTTCCGCAAAGATGTGGGCCTCAGGTCGATCGAAACTCGGGTTAGCGATATGGCCAAGGCCAGAGCACACTACGCGCTTCCCATGCCCTTGTTGCCAGAGCATTGCACCATGTTGAGCAACCTCGAGACGACGGCATCCCAGGATAAGCAACGCATCCGCAGACTGCGGATCATTGTTGAGACAAAGATAGTTCCATAGGGTCTGAGCGTGATCGTATGCATTTGACAAAACAACCCACCCCCTTAAGAAAAGCTGTATTGATAGCACTAATAAACATGAGAAGGTACGCTAAGTACCGGATGGATATTCGGCACCCCTTTCTGTTGCCACCCTACTCTTGTCGCTGCAACTCGTAAATACTTACGTCGTGATTGGCAAAAACAGGACTCCGTTTACCAACCAAGTCGCGCTCGCTACGGCCCAGTTCGCGTAAGTATTGTTGCTCCTCCCGCGCGAGCCACAAGTATGTAACGTTGTAGCGCTGGGAGAACTCGGCAAGTGTGGTTCTCTCGGCAAAAAGATCGGCAAGCGCAGCGTGTTTAGTAATTGGATCAATCGTCTGCGCCCAGTGACCCGCCACTACGCGCGCACCGGTCTCAGCCACGATCAATCCCCCGTTGGTTGGACTCGAGGCAACGACATCTTGGGGTTTGTAATGCTCCCGCAGCCAATCAAAGCCCTGGCGGTAAGAGTCGGGGTATGTTTGCCAAGAACCAAGTTCAAAAAAAGGTCGCACCCGATCCTGCGAGGTAGCCTTAGCCGACAGTGACCATTGGTCGGAGATGAGTGCAATTGAAAATAAACCGACCAGCAAAGCTGCAGCAATGCGCACGCTCCACCGTCGCGAGAGCGCCAGAATGCCGAATGTGGCCAGTAAAGCTATAGGGATGTGCCAGCCTTCACTGAGACGCCGAGCAAAAGAAAGCGGAACAAACACAAGCACCCCTTGTGCTACAGCCCAAATAGCCAAGATCGCTGTAGCCCAGCTGCGTTTTACGACCACACCAAACAGAGCATAAAAAAGCAGCAACCCAAAGCCAAGTAGCCAGGGCCAGAGCGGCCCGGACGGCAAAACGTTTTGGCCGTTCCACTGCCGCAACTGCGGGCTGGCCTGTAAGCCCCACCATACAATGCCGGCACCCAAGGCAGCGCCTAACCCTGCACCTGCGACCCGTGCAAGGGCCGCTCGCACAGGCTGTTTTTTTACAATTGCCAAGATAAGGGCAAGGACTGCGACCAGCGCAATTAACGGTAGGTCATAAGGATGATCAAGCACAAGTAAAAGCGACAAAATACCAGCGAGCACCGTCGACCAGATCCAGCGTCGCGCCCCAAACCAAAGCAACAAAGCGATCCCAAGTAACAGGGTTTGGCTCCATGAGAAATGGCTGCAGCAGGTCGCCGCGTGCAAAGTGTTGGACTCAGGAATGGCGAGATCAGTGGGTGTTACTTGCCACCAGCCGGGTACCCAGAGGTTCACCCAGCCGAGGCCACCACTGGTTAGCGTCACAATGAGTGCAAAAATTCGTTCGCTGCATTTTACAAATAGTTGCGCGATAAAAAGGTAGAGTATGATCGCCAAAAGTGACGCGGCCAGAGCGATAGAAAGATTCCAGACTAGGGCGGGGGCGAGTCGAGTAATTGCAGAGAACCAACCTAGTACTAAAAACAGGGGCCGCAACTGCACGTGCGGGCTAGCCTCAGCGGTGAGGCTGTTACTAAAAAGCAACTCTCCGCGCTGCGCCTGCCAAATGATATCGAGATAGGCCGGATGGTCGATATTATTGGTGAGGGGCAAACCGGTACTGTGCAACGTACCGCTGCTTATTAGCGCAACAATTTGCGGAGAGACCGCTAGCAAACCAAACACCAAGGCGATTAGACCAACAATCCACCACTCGCGGTGTCTAGGAACTACCAGCCCGAGAGACCGAAAAACGGACAAACCTGCTAGTTCAGCGTCGCTTGGCCGGGCTTCCACTCGAATGGGCAGAGCTTGCCGGACTGTAACGCTTGCAAAGCCCGCAGAGTTTCGCTAACCGAGCGGCCGGCGTCATTAAACGACACGACTTGATACTTGAGTAGGCCCTCCGGATCGATAATAAATGTTCCGCGCAATGCCACGCCCTCGTTCTCAATCAAAACGTTATAGGCCGTTGCGACCTCTTTTTTGATGTCGGAGAGTAGTGGAAAATTCAATTTAATGCCCATGTCTTTTTCCCAGGCTTTGTGTGAGTACACCGAGTCGACTGATACTCCAAAAAGCTGCGTCTTGATTTTATCAAACTCGGGTACGGCATTATTAAACCCTTTAATCTCGGTCGGACAGACAAAGGTAAAATCTAACGGATAAAAGACTAGGATAACCCACTTACCACGGTAGTCCTCAAGGGAATACTTTTTGAACTGGCCAGCCTGGTAACCCTCCAGTGTAAAAGTTGGAACCGCGTAACCGACTTTGATGAGTTGGGTTTGTTCTTGTTGCATTGTTGGCAGAAAAAAAATTAGCTAAAGTTTCCAAGATTTGACCGCGCCATAGCGCTGACCCACCACCGACCAGTCGATGTTCTTCCAAAAAGCTTCGAGATAATCTTTGCGTTTGACACCGTAATCGATCATATAGGCGTGTTCGTACACATCCATTATTAATAGTGGAACAGCTGCCCAAATGACTCCTTTGTCATGGGCGTCCTGTGAGTAGACTTGCAGCCTGCTATCGTAGATTGAGTAGGCCAGAACCACCCAGCCGCGGGCCGCTAGACCGCAGGCTTTAAAAAGTGCCTCAAACTCATCCCACGAGCCAAAGTGTTGTTCGATTGCAGACTTAAGTTGGCCCGCGGCTGGTTTTCCGCCAGGGGTCAGATTTTCAAAATACCACTCATGCAGTGTGACTCCGTTTGTCGCAAAGGCCTGCTGACGCATGAGTTCACCAAGCTCCGAGTAGGTGCTATTAGCCGCGGCCTTGTCAGCTTTGGGCAGAGTAGTTTCGATCTCGCCAAGTTTTTTAACGTAGCCGGTATAGAGAACATCGTGGTGCCCAGTAAGCTGGTCGGCGGAGATCCCGGCGAGCCCTTTGTATGGGAGTGGTTTGGGTTGTCTTGTCATGATGAACTATTTTAGCACGGATCCGAGCAGTCCCAGACCGCGCGTACCGGCGCGCTTGGCGCGCGGGCCGCGCGGGTTGTGTTGCAAATAGTCGAGCAGCAAGCGTACTCCAAAACCCGTTCCGCCGGCGGGCAGATAACCGTGCGCGCGGCCCCGCATCGAGGCGCCCGCGATATCAATCAGTGCAGCCGGAACCTCACCACAAAAGCGCTCCAAAAAAGCCATAGCCTGTGTTGCGTCGGCACGCGGCGGTCGCGTCGGAACCGTGTTGATCAAGTCTGATTTAGTCCCGCGAATTTCACGCCGATAAGCATCGACGAGCGGCAGCGGCCAGAGCGGTTCTCCTGTGCGTACACCTGCCGCATAAAGCTGGGTTGAGAGCTCATCGTGATTGGACATCAGACCGGCAAAGTGGTCGCCAAAAGCAATAATAACGGTGCCGGTCAGAGTTGCTAAGTTAATGATGGCGCTTGGCCGGTAGGTCTTGGCAACATAGGCGTCAGCATCGGCTAGCACCAAGCGACCCTCGGCGTCGGTGTTAGTCACTTCAACGGTCGTACCATTAAAGGCGCGAATGACCGAGCCGGGTTTGTAGGCGTTACCATCAATCGCATTCTCCGCAATGGCCAAAACGGCGATGAGGTTGACCTTGAGCTTGAGAGCAGCCGCTAGTCTAATGATGGCCAACACCGAGGCCGCACCCGACATATCGAGATGCATATGACCCAACATGCCGCCCTGCGCTGGCTTAAGATTAACGCCGCCAGTATCAAAGGTAATGCCCTTGCCGACCAAGGCAATGCGTTCTTTATTTTTAGGAGAACCACGGTACTCGAGCAAAATGAGACGTGGGGCCCAGTGGCTAGCGCGACCCACCGCGTGAATCATGTTGAGACCGCGCGCATGCAACTCCTCGCCCTTAATAACAGAACAACGAAGCTTGTGCGCCCGGGCGATCATTTGTGCGTATTCCGCGATGGCCTTGGGATTAACGTCGTCGGAGTTGTCATTTTGCATGTCCCGAGCCTGATTGACAGCCCGGCTAACGGCCAGCGCTTGGCTAAGCACCTGTCGTAACTTGGTTGTTGGTTTTTTAACACTAAGCAAAACAACCTCACTGGAGAACTTCTTAGCCGCCTCGCTTTTATGCTTATCAAATTCGTAGGCCCCTAAGATCACACCCTCAGTCAGTGCGGCTACAAGCTCGGACTCGCTGGCCGGACCTTGCAAACCGCTGGGCCAGATTAAGGCCGCCCTTTTAATGCGTAACTTTTCTAGAAGCCGCACGCTCCGGGCGGCAGCGTGACGCATTTCATCCAGCGAGAACTTACTCTTGGATCCGAGCCCAACCAGTACCACAAACCTTTTGCCCAAAGGCAGATAAAGATAATCGCCCACTGAGCCGCAAAACCCCCGCGCTCGACAAAACTGTGCGGTCTCTTTAGCTGCTTGCTTATCGAGTATTTTTAGCAGGCCTAAGCCGGGGCGCTTGAGATCTTCACTGCGTACCAAAATCACGAGTGACTCGAGATCCTTAGGCAAGGCATCGCGCGAGATAAGTTCAACCTGGGGAACTCTCATAAGAGAGCACCCTATCCAAGAGTTAGCCGAAGATCAAGCCCTGCCTAGTGCCTTTTACTGTTGCAGGAGAACTACTAGTACAACGGAGAGTGTCAAAAAAACTGCGATCAAACCGGCGGTCACGCGCTTAATCCCAGAGACGGCCTGCAGTCCGAGCGCGTAATACAAACCGGGGGTTCCCACAATCAGCCCGGCCCAGAGCAATGATCGGGTGATCCAAGTCACCGCGTAGTCCGAGAGCGGCACCACGGCAGCGATCAGGTCAACTACGATTGCAAGAATACCGGCGATTGCCAGGGGTGTGGCTGCCAGACCAGCTATAACCACCAGCGGGGTGAACCTTGCTTTTCCGCCGGCTGTTTGCGCCAGTAGATGCCCTAACCCAGCCGCAGCCAACCAAACCGCGATAACTCCAAAGGCTGTGACTGCTAAGCTACGCAAGGCCAAAGGCCAAGTCAGCGCGTCGATCTCTGCCAGACGTGCCAGCTGTAACCCAAGCAAGACGATCCAGATACTGGCGACAACAAAAACCGCATCGCTCACGCGTGGGTGTTTAGCGATAGCCTTAAAACTCTTTACTGGCGAACTAAGATAGTTCATCTCCTTTACGGTCTAACGATTACGGTGTAACTATAGCATGCTCGGTCAACCATTTTTCGGCATCCATACCTGCCATACAGCCCAGACCCGCCGCCGTGACCGCCTGACGGTAGCGGTGGTCCTGCACATCGCCCGCCACAAAAACTCCCTCGACGTTGGTATGCGTATTGTTTTTGACCACCACGTACCCCTTTTTATCGACTTCGACCTGATCTTTAAGAAAAAGTGTATTAGGTGTATGGCCAATCGCTATAAATAACCCATCAGCCTTAAAGACCTGCTCTTTGCCGGTCTTAATGTTGTAGAGTTTGACTCCATCGACCTTGTCTTTTCCTAGAACATCCCTGATTTCGCTGTTCCAGATAAAGCTGATCTTGGGATTTTTTTTGACACGCTCTTGCATTATTTTGGAGGCCCGCAGTGTGTCGCGTCGGTGAACCACCGTGACCTTTGTGGCAAACTTGGTTAAAAAGAGCGCCTCCTCTATGGCCGTATCTCCGCCCCCAACGACTACGGTTTCTTTACCCTTAAAAAAGAACCCATCACAGGTGGCGCAACTCGAGACACCCTTACCAATCAGACGTTTTTCGTTTTTGAGATTGAGCCAACGCGCACACGCACCCGTCGCCAGGATAACACTGTGTGCTTGGATTTCTT
>JAZDNR010000080.1:0-4774 GCA_043799475.1 Parcubacteria group bacterium | reverse complement strand
GCAGGTAGTCAATGTAAACACCCCGTCGGCGTGCCTTGTAAAACTCAAGTGTGGTCTGTCTTGGCGCCACATGGTGAACCACTTGGGTGACACCTTTGGCAAACAGTTTAGTTTGCTCGTAAGTAAAACGCGCTGCAATAGGCACGTAAATATGAATACCCCGTGAGCCGGACGACTTGGGATAGCTTTTTAGTCCGCAGTGACTAAGCACGTCGCGAATAAGCAAGGCTACCTGCCGCACCGCAGGCAGATCGCCTGGCCGGCTCGGGTCAAGATCAAAAACTACAAAGTCGGGATGGTTAAGACCGCCGGCACGTGAATACCAGGGATGCAGTTCTAGATCGGCTAGATTGGCGAGCCAAATCAAAGTGGGCAAGTCATCGCACAGCACGTAACGTGTCGGACCCTGACTATGCTGAACAACAACGGTCTTAACAAAACGTGGTCGCGGCGCGGGGGCATTTTTTTGATAAAAAAATCCGCCGGCCACACCGTTGGGGTAACGTTTAAGAGTAAGGGGTCGATTGTGGAGGTGAGGCAATACGGCCGCGGCCATGGTGTAGTAATAGTTCAGCACATCACGCTTGAGAATACGGGGCCGCAGCCAAAAAGGTTTGTTGAGGTTGGTGAGGGGCAAGCTGACCGAATTGACTTTGATGGATTGATTGGCCTCACGTGCGCTAATCAATGCGGGGTTTAGGCTGATTTTGCGAGCCTGTTTTTGTTGTTCTCGGGGTGCTTTACTGATTAACCGAAGCTTTTGCGGTCGCTCACGGACCGCAGACCGGACCTCAAGCCAAGTGCGAGTGCGCTTGCCGGGTTCATAAATACTCGTAATGTCTTTGGCAAGCATTCCCTCCAGACCCAGTTTTTGGGTTTGTTTAAAGAACTGTTCACCTGCACCCTCAACATGATCGCTAAAGTGCAATACATCCTGGGGCCTTAAGATGGCACGCAGGAGTGCTTTGCGCTGTAAGAGTGGTACGCGCCTAAGATCAAACCCATCGAGATAGAGCAAGTCAAAAACCTTAAAGGTGGGGCCAACCACCTCACCATCCAGCAGGGCACGCCGCGCCGCAAGGCTCTGACTCAGCTCCTTAAGCTCGGGGAACCGCGCCAGTAAATCCAGATTGTTGGGGCCGACGAGCCGTAAACGCTGGCCGTCGAAAAAAGCCAGACTTCTTAAACCACCCCACTTGCTCTCAAAGAGCCACTCAGGATCCGAGAAAGGTTTAGCTATCAAAGTAGGTTTTTGAACTAACAAGTGCCGCGGCAGACTGGCTGGCTTGGCCCCTGCGAGAGCGGTTAAGTAAGCTTTTTTTGCGGGACTGCCCTGCTCGACCTCAAATAAACTTCTTCCAGTGACGACAGAGTTAGGTTTGAGCTTAGTAATCGAACGTTGTCGAGCAAAGCGGTCATGTTTTTTAAACAGGATCCAGCTTTTTTGACCGGCCTTACCGAATTTGACCAAAACGTACTCGCCGCGCAGCTTACGGCCGTGCAAGAAAAAACTTAAATGATCGCGCCCCCGCCCGACCCATTCAAATGTTCCTTGGTCCCAGATTAGAACTGTACCAGCGCCGTAACCTTGCGGGATGACACCCTCAAAATGACGATATTCAAGAGGATGGTCCTCAGTTTGCGCGGCGAGGTGGCGCAGCCGGGGGTCTTCGCTCGGTCCTTTGGGGACCGCCCAGCTTTGCATGACACCCTGACGCTCGAGTCGCAGATCGTAGTGAAGACTAGACGCTGCGTGCTTTTGAATGACAAAACGCTGTTGTGTGGTGGGGTACGCGACCCCACGCGGTTCCGGTGTCTGGGCAAAAGAGCGTTTGGCGTGGTAGCGCTTAAGTGGCATGGCTAGGCACCATAACTAGGCAATTAGTAAGATAGCGGCGGCCGCAACCGGAGCCAGCAAATAAGCATCTACGGGAATGGGCAACAGAGTGACTGCGCCAGCCGCCACTATGCCGCCAGCCAGCGCTAGGCGTGCTCCGGTTGCGGCCGGCACCAAAAGGGCTCCTACTAAAAGAACCGCCAGCCCCAAGGCTAAGTAAGGCACGACCCGCGGGCGGACTCGTTTACTAATTTGTTTGCTAAGACGTAATTCGTGCGAGAGCGCTCGGGCAAGCGAGGGAACCAGCAGACCAGCCAGACTAGCAAAAAAAGCCACGGGGCCGTTTACCAAAGCGATCAGCAAAGCAACCGCTACAATCGCACTAGAAAGGGAGAGGGGACGGGTGGTCTCGCGAGCACCCAGCAAAGGTCGTAAGCGCGCCATTAAACGACGGTTAAGGCGAGGGGAGACCAAACGGATAACCTCAAGTAGGACCGTAAGGCTCATTAAGGCAAGCGCTGTCCAAAGAGCGGGCCCTTGACCGGCCGAGAGGTACACGCCGATGGGCAGTAATGCTGCGAGCGGAACAAGCCCAGGCAAATGAGTGCGCCAATGCGCAAACAGCACCAGCAGCGTCACAAGCAACGCGCTCAACATTACCCAAGCTAAGACCATAAAATAGAGCATAGCGCAGCGCCTGCAGCACGGCTACAATATAATTTGTGGACCAAAAGCAAACTTCCCACATTATTTATCGGGTAACTATTGCCCTCGAGCTAGTGGTTCTCTCTTATGTAGCGACTTTTTTGGCGCTCAATGCGCCGGCTTACCTTAAACGCGCGCACTTTGCGGCCAGTGGTCGCGATCTCAGTACTAGCTTGTCGGGTCAGTATGTTCCCCTAGAGACGGTCAATGAGCTAGCGGCAAGTTTGCAGACAACTAGTCCGGGCACTTTTCCTTATGTGGATGTAGTGCTTAGTCCGTCAATCTCGCTTTATCCCGAGGCGGGGGCTGCCGATGCGGGACAAGGAGAACCAGACAAACCTAAGATTCCGTACGTTGATCCGGATGTTTTTGTGCCTTACACGGTAACCCTGCCGCGTATTGGGGTACGTGCACCTCTTGTCGGTATTGATGTCAACAGCGAGAGTACCCAGCAGCAGGGGTTAGCCCAGGGCGTGATTCATATTGCCGGAACGCCCCAGGCGGGAGACCTCGGCAACGCTTTTTATGCCGGGCATAGTTCGGACTACTTTTTTAAATCTGGGCAGTACAAGACGGTCTTTGCGCTTCTGCCAGAACTTGCCCGCGGCGACTACTTTATTATCACTAACGACACACGTGCCTTTTACTTTACCATCAAGGAGACTGTCATCACCGGCCCAGAGGATACCAGCGTGCTCGATCGCGGTGGCGGACAAGAGCGCCTAGCTAGTTTGCAAACGAGTTACCCAGTTGGCACCGCCAAAAAGCGCTTTGTCGCCATTGGCCAGCTGACTCGCACGGTAGATGCCTCAAAACTAAAACGCTAAGTAAGACGAGTCGCCAAGGAAACCAAAAATTTGACAAAAGGGCGTTTGTGCGATATTATACATACGTAATAAATACTTCCTATGCTTCCAGTAATGCCTCGTGTCACTAAACGAGCCCGGATCTTGGCCATAGTGCCGCTCGTTTTTGCGTTTGCCTTATTAACTCTCTCCCTACAGGCCCCACAGGCACAAGCCACACTCTCGACCATTCAAATAACTGACAGCAGCGGAACGGCCCTGACGTCGTTCTCCATTGGTAGCAAACTCTACGTGACGGTCACTGATGCTAATCGCAATGCTAATGCAGCCACGGCTGAGACAGTTAGTGTCACGCTGACATCCACCATGGCCGCTGACTCAGAAGCGCTCTCAACCTCCGGCACACAATTGGTCGAGACCGGGGTGAACACAGGCGTGTTTCGCAATCCCGGGCTTGACACTGCGGCTAAAGACGGATCTGTGGCGGCCAATGATGGCACGCTTGAAGTAGAAGTCTCAGACACGCTTAAGGCCACTTATACTGACCCGACTGACGAGACGGTGACCTTTGATTTTGCCGATTCGCCCTTGGCGCACACGGCACAGGAGGCCGCGCACATCGATGACGGTAGTGCGGCGGATGATCCTTCGGCATCAAACTGCGCCGATAGCGCGGTCTACACCGGGACCGAGACTGGTTTTGACCCAAACACGGCGGCCAACGGGGGATACATACCGACAGACAGTGCCGACTGGGACATTCAACCTGGTTCAACCGCTAGCAATGGTGGCCCTACGACAGCAAACATATCGACCGACAACAATACCCGCGAGGCTAACCAGTCAATTGAGGACAGCGGCACTTGTCACGGTTGGGACCTGCATGAGTTTGAGTTTGATGTCTCACCTTTTAGCGCTCTCAATGTGACAGCTATGGATGTAGACTGGGCGGGACTCTCGAGTTATGCCGGTGTCGAAACTCAAGCCATGAACGACGCCTTTTTAATGGTTTTTGATCGCAGCAATGACAATTGGGTGGAACTAGACGTTGAGGCCAATATTGCTAACGCCGAGGGCGGTTCTTTTACGGATGTTCCACTCTCAGCCACTATCTCGAGTGGATTTAGTGACTATCTCGATAGCAACGGCCTGGTGCGCCTACTGGTAGCCGGCTACGATCGCTCGGCAGATAGTCTGGGAGGTGCTCTATATACGGACTATATTTCTCTTAGTGTTACAGGGGATGATACATCGGTCGACACGCTGGCCCTGGGCGGCGGCTCGATTTTTGGAACAGTTTACAACGACAGCGACCGCGATGGTCGCCTTGACTCAGGCGAAAAAGGTATCGCCAACGTTAGTGTCACTCTACAAGACGATCAAAAGGCTGCACTCGTTACTGATAAAACCGACTCTAATGGAGATT
>JAZDNR010000061.1:0-8595 GCA_043799475.1 Parcubacteria group bacterium | reverse complement strand
CCGATCATCACATCGATACCTGGGATTAGGGCCCAGGATGTAGCGGGTAAGCCCCATTTTGCCGATATCAAGGACAAACTAGCCGCCTTTATTGGCTCGGACCCAATCGTGGGTCACAATATCGCTTTTGATATTGCTTTTTTGCGTTCGCAAGGATTACGGCTAGCCAACTCTCTCTATGACACTTGGAAGGTCGCGACCCTTATGTTGCCCAAGGCCGCGTCGCACTCACTCGAGTCGCTGGCGCAAGACCTTAATCTTAAACACCCGGAGGCACATCGGGCTCTGCATGACGCGCGCGTGGGGGCAGATCTACTACTCTATTTAGCTGATCGGGTTAGTGAGCTTGACCAGGAAACGAGTAAGCAGGTTCTGGCATTAATCGAGCGCAATCGTTACTCACTCAAGAATTTTTTTAACGAAGTTCTGGCAGGTCGAGCCAAAGGCAGACCCACACCACTCAAGCCAGGTTGGTACTCTCATAGGAGTCATAGCGCTGAACGCCAGAGCAGACCAGGTAAAACCCTAAGGCCCGACTCGTATGAGCAGATCTTTAAAGAGACTGTCGCTCCCGTAGTACCAGCTTTTGAGCTGCGTCCTCATCAAGTTGAACTGTCTAAAAGAGTCGGGGAACATCTCGTAAAAGTGGGTGTTACTTTGATAGAAGCCGGTGCCGGTTTGGGGCGACGTGAAGCGGCCTTTTTTGCCGCGGCAAACCAGTCGCAAACAATTGCCTACGTCGTGGCAAGCAAGCATGAGCTTGAGCAGTTTGAACCACGCGCCCGCAGCATGGCAGCGCTTTTGGACACGAGTGTCGCTAGCTTAGAAACCCCCCAGAGTTACGTTTATCTACCGGCCCTAGAACGTACTCTACGTCGTACTGACCTGACCGAATCGCAAGTGCACCTCGCTCTTAAACTGCTAATTTGGGTAAAAACTACTACAACGGGTGCGCTGCGCGAGGTGGCGATTACTTGGGAGGAGCGTTCACTACTAGATGAAGTCTCCTGTGAAGCGCATTCCTGTCTTGTCCAGCCCGAACCCGATAAGTGTTCATTTTGTCGGGCAGCAGAAGCAGCGCGTACGATGCCATTAGTACTAATGCGACTGGCCGATCTTCTCTGGTTTGTAAGTCGCGCCGCTAGCTTATTTAAACCAGCCGCGATAGTCATTGATGATGCGGATGAACTTGAAAACACTACCGTGCGATTTTTTGGTGTCTATGTTCACCAAGGGCGGATTGAAAGACTTCTTGAGCGCTGTTCAGATGTATTAGGGGGCCAGACGCTAGAAACCGTCCAGAACCAGTTGTCTTTACTGGCTGGTCTAGTGGGAGTTTTCTTGGATCACCAGGCGCTTGAAGCGGAGTGGTCAGGATATCGCACGGTGAGTATCTCAGAGGCCCTCGAAAAAGATCCAGAGTACGGACGAATAACAGCGACCATGGCAAACTTAGTGCACAAACTCCAGGAAGTAACGCAGCAACTCGTGGTGCGAGACGATTCTTCCGCGCAAGAAGTAGCTAAAGGTTTACAACATCTCACGACCGACTTAGCAGTGTTCTCCCAGACGACTCATGAGGAGGGCGTGGTGAGTCTGGCCCTCAATGCCGATCAAAAACTTGTACTGCGTTTTGAACCGGTCGCTGCGGCAAAATATTTGCAAAAACATCTTTTTAGCGAAAAGCGCCCGACCATTGTGATGGGTCCTCGACTAACGGTTGAACAGCGCTTTGATTTTATTAAACGCCGTCTTGGTCTTGGCGTGGATGTTGAGCAAATCGCGTTAAGTAGTGCTTTACGCCTGCAAGAACGTACCAAGGTGGTAGTTATTAGTGACCATCCGGAGAGTGCAGAAGCGAGTTGGGTCAGAGCCACGGCCGAGGTTTTAGCTACAACTGCCCAAACCCTGGGAGGACGGGTCTTAGCGCTCTTTAGTGGACGTGGACAAGTGCTTGAGGTTCACGCCCAGCTCGAAAAACTACTCGCGGGCAGCGCCATCAAGCTTATTGCGCAAGGCATTAGTGGAGGCCGAGGTAAGACTACCAAAACCCTTGGACGCCACGAGCGAGCTTTACTACTCACCAGTCATTACTTTATGCAGGGGCGAACCTTTGCCCACGGATTTAGAGCGATTGTGATTGCCAAGCTGCCGTTTGCGGTACCGGATGAGACCTATCGTGTGCAACGGGCTAAGGATAAGCAGGCTGGTTTTATGGAACTTGACCTACCACGTGTAGCACTCAAGGTGCGTGAGCAGTTTGATCGCTTACTAGAGTTACCCAATGATCGCGGAGTGCTAATCATTCTCGATCCAAAGATTCATAAGGGATACGGCGATGTTATTACGCGTTCATTACCGAGCGTTTCGCAGGCTGTAGTACCGGCTGCAAAGCTTTTTGAACAGCTCAAACCGTTTGCTGTACCCACTGTGGATAAACGCAAGCACTAAACGGTTAGCCTTGTTGTTAACAAATAGGGTTCAATAGCCATCCCTACTGCTGTGGCTTAGTAAGGCCACAAACAACCAATTGTGTTCAACTTGACTTTGACCTTTTTTGCTGCTATTATTTATCAGTAGAGGTAGTAACGAGAGCAGTTCTTTACATCCTCAACCCTAAGACTATTCGGAACGCGGACAGCAGGGAGGTCGAGTCCTCGAATCTAGCCATGACTGAACTAAAATAAGGTTCAGTCGGTAAGGATTGCTCGAGGATTGGATCTCCCTAGACTGTTCGTTAGGGCGGCGATCACGCCCACTCCAAATAAAAATAAAATTGCAGATGGGTGAAAACTCAAACGCAAAAATATTTTGGTCACAGTCAAAATAACTGCGACCAGAAGAATGGTCACTGGGTAAATCGAGTCAGCAACACGATCGTTATGTGCTGTCCTCGTATTCGATAAGTGTTGTGTACTTATCATCGCGATCGTTCGGGCTCATCAGACCGCAGTGCTGCTGGTGGTCTCAAATGATCGCGGTGAAAGTCGATACTTATCGCTCTTCTTAGAGGGCGTATAACCATGAAGCTTTGCAAATGGGTCAACGCCCTCTTTTCCTTTTAATGAACTAGTTCTAGAGTGAGCACATTGCGTCGCGGGCGCTGTTCACCTGCAAAAATGTTAATATTAGCCACCACTACAATGGATAAAACCTTTATAGATCAAGCGGAGCAGCGTCTCCTCGAGGAACAAAAGGACCTGCGTGAGCGCCTGGGGCGGATTTCTAAAAAAGATGCACATGTCAAAGGGGACTACGATGCTAAGTTTCCGCAATACACGCCGGCAGATGAAACCGAGTCGGGTGATTTTGATGATAGTGCTCATGAGGTACAAGATTTTACCGACAATATTGGTGTAGAGAACCAGCTGGAAGTTCGGCTAGCTCAGGTTGATCGAGCGCTGGAGCGCCTGGCAAAGGGTCGCTACGGTGTCTGCTCTAAGTGTAAAAAGGAACAGCCAAGTGAGCGACTGCAAGCTGACCCCGCAGCAGAGTTGTGCCTCGACTGTCAGGGAAAAAAGTAAGCAGGCGGTTGGTCGCCTGGTTTTTGGGCGTGGTCGCCCTCGACCAGCTGACTAAATTTGCGGTTACAGCGCTGGCGCCCGACTGGCTGGTGCTTAATCGAGCAGTCGCCTTTAGTGTCCCGATGCCTTGGTGGGTGATTGTTGCGGCTCTATCGCTTTTAGTCGGGCTTGTTGTTTACGAGTGGCAGCGCTGGACTCGCAGCCAACGCGGCCGGCAAGCCTGGATTTTGGGGCTCCTACTTGGCGGAGCCTGCTCTAACCTGATTGATCGTCTTGCAGTAGGAGGCGTGCGCGATTTTATTAATGTAAAGGTTTGGCCGGTGTTCAACCTGGCGGACATCGCGCTGACTATTGGAGTCGTGATGCTTTTTTGGTACGCTTTGAGATCTTCTCAACTCCGTACTTCCCATGGAGAACCACAAGGAGCAACTCGAGCAACAACTCGACAATCGCCTAAATAATCTCTCGATAGAGGCCGCCCTGGAGGATTGTCTTAGCGAGGCCCGTAGCAGTGGCACCGGAGAACTACTGGCGCGTAAACAGGTGCTTAATAAGCTTTTGGTTGACGAGGTACGCTAAATTTGCCAGCGCGGCGTTCGGTCTCCCTAACCTTTTATTAAGCGGTTCTTAACGATTTGCTAAGGTGCACTAGGGTTTACTGAAGGGATGGCGACCAGTGTTAGTACGGTAACTCTACTCGGGCTCGAGCCAGAAGCGGTTTTGGTTGAAGCCACGCTACAGCGAGGTTTACCGGCAGTGCATGTCGTGGGGTTACCCGATGCAGCGGTGCGTGAATCAGTCGAACGGGTGCGTGGGGCGCTGCGCAGTGCCGGGCAGGAGTTTCCGCGGGGGCGCTTGACTATCTCACTCTCTCCGGCAGAGATCAAAAAAACTGGTGCCCACTTTGATCTAGTGATCGCTTTGGCCGTTTTAGCCCTACAAGGGCAGATGCCTAATCTACAAAGAAGTGACGGTTTTTTGGGGCAGCTCGGGCTAGATGGGAGTATCCGGCCAGTACGCGCGGTTCTACCCCTGGCTCTGGGTTTACTACGACAAGGCACACGACGCTGTTTTGTGTCAATGCCGGACGCGCGACTGCTGCGGCATATTCCTGGGCTCGAGGTAATCGCTATAAAGAGCTTAACTGAGCTTGTGCATGTTCTGGCCACAGGAGTAATCCCGACAAATCGTCAAACCCCGGACCAGTCAAAACCTACCAGCGAGCGAGAGTCTGAGTTCACCCTGGATACGTTAGTTGGATTGCATGTGGCTAAGCGGGCCTTGATTGTGGCTGCAGCCGGTGGCCATAACCTTTTGTTGGTGGGGCCTCCGGGGACGGGCAAAACGGTATTAGCGCGCTGCCTGCCGGGTTTGTTGCCGCCGCTTGAGCCGCTAGAACAACGTGAGGTCAATGCCATTTGGAGTGCCGCCGGTTTTTTGCACAACTGGATGACACAAAGACCGTATCGCTCACCGCATCATGCTGCCTCAAGTGTGAGCCTGCTGGGCGGGGGAGTGCCGTTGCAGCCTGGAGATGTGTCGTTAGCGCACCGCGGCGTGCTTTTTTTGGATGAACTGCCCGAGTTTAGACGCGACGCCATCGAACAGTTACGCCAACCGCTCGAAGAAGGCCTGGTACGCGTAAGTCGAGCCGGTTGTCGGGCTACCTTTCCGGCACGATTTTTGCTCGTTGCGGCCGCTAATCCTTGCCCGTGTGGCTATCTGGGAGATCAATTACGTGCCTGTGCTTGTGGTCCAGCGCAAGTGCGGCGCTATCAACAAAAGCTCTCTGGCCCGCTGCTCGATCGTATTGATATAGTGGCGCAAGTGCCGCGCAGTAGTTTATCTCGCATCGAGGCAGGCGGCGTGTCGCCGGCTCTAGAAGAACAGCGCCGGGCGCTGACGGCGATCAAGCATGCGCGCCAGCGCCAAGTAGTGCGCAATAAAGATGCTAAGAGCAACAATCTACTAAATGCGCTACTGAGTAGTGTGCAAGTGCGTGCGCTGGTTAAGCTCGATACCCAGGCGCGCAGTCTGCTCGAGCATGCCGAGCGCAAACTGGGGCTCTCCCCGCGTGGCTACATACGGGTTTTACGAGTGGCGCGCACGCTGGCCGACTTGGCGCAACGTCAAAACGTGGTACTGGACGATGTAGCCGAGGCACTGCAGTATCGACCGGAATTTGCCAGAAGTACAAAGGAGAGTTCTTAATGTAAGGTGTGCAATAGCATCGGAATCGCCAAGTGTTTACGCGCACTCTCACCCCTAAGTCGGTTCTGTTTACGCAAAGGAACATCACCACGCTCTAAGACGTGTTGCGGCGCGTGGTGGGCCAAGGAGCTACCTACGAGATGCACGCAATGCTTGCCCCATTTGGCCGCTAATTGGTCGATGGCGTGATAAACCCGCTCGAGTTTTTCGAGGTGTAGGGGTACCTCAAATAAGGACTGCTGTATTGATCTCGGAGCGCTAAGGTTAGTAAGAATCACGCCCGTGGCGCGGTAAGGACGGCCTGGCTCAAACACTTGGTCAAAAAGATGCCGCAGCAGCGTTGTCATGTCGCTTGGGTAAGCGGACGGTCGCGAGAAACGTGCCTCTACCCCACGACCAGAAAAATCTTGTCCGCGTAGGTAGAGCACTAGGCCTCCTGCGGCGAGCTGATGACGGCGTGCCTTGATACAAGCGTTCTCCAGGTTTTTGAAGAGCTGTGCGTAGACTAGGGGCTTACTAGTACTGGCGGGAGTAAAAGTTTTAGTTTTGCCGATGGTGGCATACTCGGTCTTAGGCGTGGTGTTGATCTGGTAGACCGCCTGGCCGTTGAGCTCGTACCACATCTCTTTATGTGGTTTGGTAAAGCGTCGGTTGACGAGATCGAGTGGCTGGCGTGCAAAGTCGAGGGCCGTCTTTAGGCGTAAAGTGCGACAGTAGGCGCTGGTAGCCGGTCCAATGCCCCAGACTTTTTCGAGTGGGGTGTGCGCCAGATAGGTCTGGATCTTGCGCCCCGGGATGGGGGTGAACCCGGCCGGTTTTTGGTATTTAGAACCGACCTTGGCGAGCACCTTAGAAAGGGAGAGCCCGACTGAGACAGTAATTCCGAGCTCGGCCTCAATCGTAGTTTTGATGCGTCGAGCGATGTCCGGATAGGTCGAGTGGTAGAGTCGGCGTAGTCCCGTGATCTCTGCAAAAGCCTCATCGATCGAGTACTCTTCGACTAGCGGAGTAAAGCGTCGAATGATCGCAAACATCCGTTTAGAAAATAAGCTATAGCTCTCGTAGTCTGAGGGCACAATAATCGCCTCGGGGATCAATTTTTTTACTTCCCACAAGGGTACGCCCCGACTAACGCCACGTGCCTTGGCTTCGTAGCTAGCAGCGGCCACGATCCCACGCTCCTTGCCAGTGATTACCGGTTTGCCGCGATACTCCGGATGGATAGCCTGCTCGCAGGAGGCAAAAAAAGCGTCACAATCAATATGCATGTAGGCCCGCGGCCAGGAATGCTGCTGCGCTGGCATAAAGCTTAGGAGTGATAGCGACGAATCACAGCGGTGACCACCCCAGCAATCCGCAGTTCCTCCTTAGGAGTTAGAGGCTTGAACCTCTTGTTAGCCGGCTTGAGCACTATCTGTCTACCTTGCCGCTCGTAAAACTTAATGGTCCAGTCATGATCAACCTCGGCTACTACCACGTCGCCTGACTTGGGCGGTCGACTGCGATCCAAAATCACCAGATCTCCGGCTCGGATACCGGCGTCAATCATTGAATCGCCCGAGACGGTCAGCATAAAGCTCGATTGTTTGTTGGGGATGAGCCAGTCATCGAGCGAAATCGTATCGACCATTTCCTCTTCGGCCGGAGAGGGCCAACCCGCCTCCACATTCCCTAGCACTTTGAGGGCTCCTAGCTTGGGACCAGGCCTGAGCCGACCGGTACTGTCACGACGCACAAAATCAGCCTCGATCCAACGGTTCACCCAGTACTGCGCGGCATTTTTAGAGACAAAATTACAGGCCCGCGCCAGCTCAGCGCGGCTCGGCAGTCGTTTGTGGCGCCAGTAAAAACGTTTGAGCTTATCCAGGTGGCTCGCACTAGTTAAGTGAGAGGTGGGTCTGAGAACAGACATAGGAGTAGAGTACTGTACGATCGTACAGTACTCAATTCACAAGGAGAACACATCAAAACGCGCGCTCCATTGGAGCGCGCGGGTACCCCGACATTTTATCTAGAGACTTGGCTACAGATGGATTTAGCTAGAGATAGTTAAGCGGGTTTTGGAAAGCCCCGTTGAGCATAATCTCAAAGTGCAAGTGCGGCCCCGTGCTCCAACCGGTGCTGCCCTCATCTCCAATATGCTGCCCGCGCGAGACCGCCTGACCGTTGCGCACGTGTATTCCACCCGAGGCGAGATGAGCGTAACGCGTCTTAAAACCATTACCGTGGTCGATCACCACGCAGTTGCCGTAACCACCCTCCCAACCGGCGCTGATCACGGTTCCTCCATCGGCCGCCACGACCGAAGTCCCAAAGGGACAGGCAATGTCTATCCCCGTGTGCCAACCAAAAAACTGGCTGATGTAGTTACAGGCACTAGGCCAACCAAAACTGCCACTCGCCCCAGTATCACCGCTGGCTGAACTAATATCTCCATAACCTGAGCTACCAGAGGCTAGTTGTACTCCAGTTGCGGGTGCCGGTTTGGGCGCTGCCGGCCGGATACCTCCCGGAATTATTAGCTCCTGTCCAATCTTGATGGCACTGGCACTCGTGAGATTGTTGTAGCTTTCAATTTTGCTCTGCGAGGCCTGGTACTTTTGTGCTATCGAAGAGAGCGAATCACCGTCGACCACTTTATGAACCACCCCGCTGACCGGCAAAATCTTAAGCTGACCCCCTGGCTTGATCGTTGATGTCGCCGAGAGATTATTAGACCAGAGCAGCGTACGCAGATCTATCCCAAATTCATCTGCGATAGTTGAGAGCGTGTCACCACTCTGTACGGTGTACATCAAAATACCCTCGCGAGGGCGCTCAGCAATCTTAGTAAGTGAAATAGATTGATCTGCCAGCGCCG
>JAZDNR010000051.1:0-13752 GCA_043799475.1 Parcubacteria group bacterium | reverse complement strand
GACGACCAGTATTTCTGTAAACATCAAAAACACGGGCGCAAAAACCTGGACTAACAAGGGTGACAACTTTGCGGCACTCAACCTCACCGAGCCAAAGGGTCGCACGAGCGATCTGCGTCATGCCAGTTGGCCATTGGCCTATCGCCCTACCATTATGGATAGCGATGCAGTTGCACCGGACAAAATCGCGACCTTTACCTTTGAGCTCGATCTTCCGCCTCAGGCGCAGGATTATCACGAGCATATGCAGGTTGTTATTGAACACGTCACGTTTATCTCGGGCACGGAGTTTGACCTGCACTTGGTCGTGACCAACCCGTATCAGTCTAAGCTTGAGGAGCGCCCTATAGTAATCTATGCCATCCCGGGAGAACAGCGTGGAGTAACGGTCAATATCTCCAACCAATCCAATCTCACATGGAAATCTAATGGCTCTGGGTTTGTGGCGCTCGAACTCAAAGATATCAAAACCTCAGTCTTGGCAGCTACTGATTGGGTTAGTGCGACCCGCCCTATTAAGTTGGCGCGCGATGTGTCGCCCGGGCAAACCGCCGTTCTTACTTTTAATATTCAAATTCCGAATAAAATCGGCGAGTTTACTGAGGTCTACCATCTAGTAAGCGATAGCCAAACAGCAGTGGATGGTTCAACCTTTACGTTGCGCGTGATAGCAAAACTTCCTTACGCCGCTAAACTGCTGACTACTAATAACACGGTTAGTGTCGCCTCCGGTGCTACTAGTCGTGTCACAGTTGAAGTTAAAAACATTGGCTCGCAAGCCTGGCGCGCTACGGATAACGCGGTTAAGGTTGTCACCAATCAGCCTCTTAAACACGCCAGCTCCTTTGCGACAAAGTCATGGCCAAACAAATACTCACCGACTAGTCTTGAACCTGCTGTTGTCGCTCCGGAACAGATTGCGCGCTTGACGATTGAGGTCGCGCCGTCGCAGCACAATGGTAGCGACTCCGAGCGGTTCACTCTGATTGATCCTACAGGTGCGGTTATCTTGGGTAGCGCCTTCGAAATTAGTCGCGTAACTACTGGTAATGACGCGAGTGGACCAGCCGGGCCCAACTTGCGCGTGGGCATCTACTCGAGCACTTCGGCTATTGCGGTTGAGGCTACGGCGAGCTACGACGTTTTAAGCGGTACGACCAAGCTTGGTACAGTTAGTAAAGGACGCACATCAGTCAACTGGAACGGTTCGGCCTATGCTGTTAGTGGGGCATTGAACAAAACTGGTTCTGAGCCAATTCGCTTTAGGCCTGTCGGAAATACTATTTTGACTCTGCCGGACTATGAGGATCGCCCGACCTGGAAACCCTCTCTCAACGACAATGCTTTTCGCGGAAGCGTTGAGGTGCGCCGGGCCAACAATGGACGTCTATATGCCATTAATGAATTGCCGCTCGAGCACTACATGTGGGGTTTAGCCGAGGCCTCTAATGATCAAAACGCGGGCTATCTCAAGGTACTGGCTATTGCAGCGCGCACCTACGCAGAATACCAGCGCTCAATCGGTGGTAAGCACCCGAGCGAAGGTTATGACGTCGATAACAAAAACGATCAGGTCTACAAGGGTTACAATCTTGAGCAACGCAACACCAACTTTGTTGACGCTGTTAAAGCGACGGCTGGCCAATTTGTGACCTACCAAGGCGAGATCGTTGTAACACCTTACTTTTCGCAGTCAGATGGCCATACCCGCGCTTTTCACGAGGTCTTTGGCGGCGAGGTTAAACCTTGGTTGGTTAGCGTCTCGGTCCCGGAGAACCAGGGTAAGCCCTTGCTTGGGCACGGTGTTGGTCTGGACGCTAGTGCCGCTTATGCCCGTGCAGTCGCCGGTCAATCCCCCGAACAAATTCTAAAGTACTTTTATACAAGTACCGCGCTTACTAAAAAATACTAGTTACTCAGCGGAGCTTGGCTAACTTGCGCCGCCGCACGAGGCAGCAAGATCAGTTCAAACAGCTCAAGATACTGCTGAGTAACAACCTCCCAACGGTAAGAACGGCGCACGTGCTCGACCGCCTTACGTCGATATTCACTTACTATAGCTGGGTTGTCCTCGATCAATTGAATTTTTCGTCGCAAACCCTCCGCCGCTCGACTACCACGGTAGAACCAAAACGGTACCGCTGCGCCATTGGTGGTCTCCATGTTCTCCGGTGTGGCATTAACCAAGACGCAGTTACCAAAACCCATGGCCTCTATCAGTGCTGGGTGAGTGCCACCCACCTCGGTAGCTTGAATATAAGCATAGGCATTTTGTTGTAATATTTTATAGTCGGCACCGTAAATAAAACCCAAAAACCTAATGCGCGCGTCATGTGTCGCTCGAACTTTTTTACAGTATTCCGCGGAATAAGGAGCGTCTCCGACCATCACCAGTGATTTATCTGATCGGACTTGTTCAAATGCTTGTACCACAAGATGCGGATTGTTCTCAGGCTCAAAACGGGCCACATACAGATAAAACTGTCCTGGCTTAAGTCCGTATTTACCTAGTCCAGCGGCATTGCGCCGGCGAGTTACTACCGCACCGTAGGGAATCATGCTGGTATTGAGACCGACACGTTCATGATAAAAATCTTGGATTACCTTTGCATCCGTCACAACTGCTGTTGGTAAAAGTCGCGTCAAACTGGCCGAGAGGCGCAAAAAAAGTTTGGCAAGCCAATTCCATTTGCGCCGTTCCCACTCAAGTCCATCCACGTTGAGTACTACCGGGATACCAAACAGTCGTGGAATCCAACTTACTAGAGTGTTCCCCACATTTACCATCAAAATTAAATCAGGCCGGGTGAACAGCGTCGCATGTAAAACTGACTTAAGTGTGTGATAGAGCGTGTCGAGGTACTTGTTAGAAATAGTCGAGAGATAGATTAGGTTAACGCCATGATAAGTCGGTTTGCGGTAGCTACCCGTATTGGTGCGACAGTAGACCTGTACACAGTGGCCTTGTTTAACCATCCGCACGGCGAGTTCCTCGGCAAAAGTCTCAAAGCCTCCGTAGTTACCAGGGATGCCACGATGCCCGAGAATTGCAACATGTAGTGGTAAAGTAGCCATGGCTTATACGTCCGCAAACCTTAGATTTGATTTTCGATAAGCCTTCAAAAGCTTTTTATTTTGAACGGCTGTAAGTGCTTTAGCGTAGATGGCCATGAGTTTTTCGTAGTGACGTTCAATCGAATACTCCTCTGCTTTTGTCCTGGCCTTGCGTCCAAGGTTGCGTGCTAAGGCATCGTCACTTAAAAGTTTCTTAATATGTTCGACCGCTTCATCGGGATTAGCCGGGCGGTAGAGCATCCCCGTTTCGCCTTCCTTAACCAAATCGAACACTGCACCCAGACGAGTAGCCACAACTGGTCGGCTTGCGGCCATTGCTTCCAAGATAGCCAGCCCAAATGTTTCTAGTGTTAGTGTGGGGAACAGTACTAGGCGCGCTCGGCAAAACTCACCCCGCAGTTCTGCGCTACTCAAGCGACCCAGCAGAGTGACGTTTTTTAGCTTCTGCATTTTGATTTTAGCCTCGATAGCTGATCGATCTGGACCATCTCCCGCAATACGCACCGCGACGTGTGGCAACTTACGAGCGACATGCAGAACATGGTCAAGACCGCGATCGGGCATTAGCCGACCAACAAATAAAATGTCTTTGCCAAGCGGTTCTTGCAGCGTCCATTTTTTTAGATCGACAAAGTGCGAGACAACTTCAAGCTGCCTTGGGTCTACACCAAACTCAATCAGTCGTTGGGCCATATCGCGACTCGGAGCAATAAACTTAAAAACGTGGCGCTCGTACATTCGCAAAGTGGCATGTATAAAACTCTCCAAAGCTAGCGCCGCGGTTGATAAGAGCGAATTTTTGTGGGCTCGATGCTTAATCAAATGTAACCATTTTCCGCGACGGCAATCTGTGCAGGGCTTACCATCACGCAGGGGGAACAAGTAACTCGGAGTAACTAGCTTGTAATCATGCAAGGTTTGCACAATCGGAATCCCCCGCTTAGTGGCCTGTCGCAGAATCGAGGGCGAAATTTGATGATGGATCGAGTGCACGTGTACCAGATCTGGCTGTGTAGCATCAAGCAGTGCTGCAAACTTACGCCGCGCCTCAAGCGAGAAAATCATTCGTCCGAGAAGCTTGAGTGACTGTAAGTTATAGGGAGTTTTGTCAGTCGCAACTTGCGATACAAAGTAATGGGCGTACTGAGTCGGTACGTTCTTGGGATGTTGCATAGCAAATGGAATTACTGTGTGTCCGCGCTTTTTTAGTTCCTCCGACAACCTAAAAAGGTATTGCTCTGTGCCGTACTCTTTAAAATAAAATTTGTTGACTTGGACTATTTTCATGCGCTTTTCGCTCGCAGAGCCGCCTTAATTGACTGGATAGTCTCGAGAGGTTTAACTGCTTGGCCGAATTTTTTTGCATAATAGATAAGTCCCTGTGTTGTGTAGGCTTGGGCACGCTCTCGATCGCCGCTAGCACCATAATCATGAGTCACAACCGACTCGGCACAGAACCAAATTTCACCTCCCGTAGCACTAACGCGCCGACATAAATCAATATCATCCACATACAAAAAATACATTGGATCAAAGCCGCCCACTCGCGAAAAATGTGAGCGTCTAATGCACATGGCTCCCCCACTAACCCACTCATGTTCTGCGCTGTGCTCATAAAGTCCACGCAATGCCAAGGTGGGTCCGATTAGCCGTCCCACTGGTAAGAGGCGCGATAAACCGGTCAGTGCGGCCAGTTCGCGCCAAGCCGTAGGGTAATTACCAAAACTAGCTACTAAATCTCCCCGTGAGGTTTGTTGACGCGTTCCAACTACCGCGGCCCGGGGATGATCTTTAATAAAATTGGTCAGCTCTTTAATGGTGTTCTCTTGGAGAACCGCGTCTGAGTTGAGCACAAATAAAAAGTCACCTGTCGCGATTTGGGCGGCTTGATTGACCGCCCGACCAAAACCTACATTTTCACTATTATCGATAACTTTGATGTACTGAGTGTGGTTGTCCGGCAGTCGAGCACGCTGTGGTCCGTTGTTCACCAAAATAACTTCACGGGTTTGACTGATGAGCGCGCCATTGCGGGCAATACTGGCCAAACAGCGCTCTACTAGGTGTGGCTGGTTATAAGCTACGACAATGACTGAAAGGCTAGGATACATGAGTTTTCTGCTTAACTTGGCTATTGTTGCTGCGGATCATGGAGCCGGCGATCGTAAGTGAGATGAGGTACCATGTCAAGCCCAGCCAGATACCGCTAGAAGCCTGATAGGCAAGCGCCAAAACAAGCACTGCACCTGCCAGGGCAATAGTTGCAGTGCGAATCTGCTCGCCCTTTAGATCACTCGCCCGTGTTTTAACCGCTTTCCAAACGGTCCGGGAGAACCGCAGCGCTAACCAAATCATCAAGGCCAGTCCGACTAAGCCGGTATCGATCAATATTGTTAGTAGCGCATTAGTCTGAAAGTTCTCCAGGCCAACAATATTGGCGTACATGGGTGTAACAAAAGGCAATGTGCCAAGACTAGTGTATGCTGCTGGACCACGCCCGAGCCAAGGATGCTCGCTAAAGATTTGCCAACCATCCTGCATAATCAAAAAACGCGGTTCTTCTTGCAGCGTAGCGCTAGTAGTGAGTGAACCTGCACGCTCTAGTAATGCCGTACGCATCGTTGGCGTCACCAGGAGAACCAAGGCTGCCAAAGCCAGCGTGACAATGGTTACGTTACGCAGTATGCGACCATTTAGCACTTTAATGTATCGGCGGTTGAGCCACAGTAAAAGAGGAACTGAGATTCCGACGGCCAGCCAAGCACCCCGCACGGCACTAAGCAGAGTCGCTATTAAAACAATTAGTGTTGCGCCAAGTAGTTCTACCTGTCGCTGTGCAAAGGCTTTAGCAAAACTGGCTAGCGCCAGTGCGACCAACGCTGCGGCCATAATAGTGCCGTACCAATCCGGTTCAACAAAAGTTGCATAAGGCCGACCATATGGGATGACATCACTATGGATAATCGGACCACTCCAGAGTTTTATGTCGTAGCGACTGGCTAACCAAACCGCCGCGACCTGAAACAAACCAAAGAGAGCGATGCCTACAGTTGAGACAATCAGTAATCGCAATTGCGCCAGGTACTGTTGCCTTGTGCGTACTAAATTGGTAACCGTCCAGTAGAGTAATCCGAGTAAAACCAATAACCCTGCCATACGACTGGCAACACGCACGTCGGGTGCAACAGCAATTAAAGAGATATTAAGTAAGAGGTATGCCGCTATCGGCCAATCGAGAACGGTCTTACGCCACTGACTTCGACCCGTCGCTACATCAAAGACTACTCGGACAAACAAGAGAAATACGAGCACGTGATAAAGCCGAACTCGACCAAACGGCAACATTAGACTAAATTGGTCTGCTTCAAAAAAGAGGGCGGGCACCAATAAGGCAAGTCCGATATTGGGCTTAATGAGCACGACCGCGGCAGCCCCGCCCGCTACCAGCCAGCCAAGCACAGGGAGTGGTTCTACTAGACTCGTCGCCAAAAGTCCGATAGCGACTAACCCTGCCAGAACAATAAATCGCCGGTTCTGCAGTATCCCCTTTTGCTCAGTGTGACTAGCTATTTGCATAGGTTTTTTGCCCCTAAAAGGCCACAAAAAATACAATACAATCGCCCCCTTGTCAAGGGCGCGATTTAGTGCTATTCTGGCGCGTTTATGCCTCAAAATCAGCGCTACACGACCAGTACGGGCAGAGACCGCAGCAAACTGCGTACCTACCGCAATTTGTTTGGCTATTTTAGACGCAACCGTTGGCTAGCCGAGCGCGATTATCGAGCAGTCTTTGGCGATGCCGTGGCCACGGCGCAAAAGTATCTCGGCAAGCCAATTAACCGCTTAAGGGTGCTCGAGGTGGGTCACGGTCAACACGCTTCCGTTACCTTGCTATTTCATTCCAGCGGTGCAGGGGCTACTGGAATTGACATGGACTATGGTCGATTTGGTTTTTCTCCACAAAAATACTGGCGTATCTATCGACTAAATGGCTTTGAGCGCGCGCTCAAAACGTTAGCCCGCAATATTTTATTTGATCCGGCATACTATCGAACACTACGCAACTGTTTTGGTCAGCCCCTCAAGACTTGTGATGTCGATCTACGACGCATGGATGCTGCCCACCAAGATTTTGCTGATAATACCTTTGACTATGTGTTCTCCTTTGCTGTTTTTGAACACATTGCTGATGTCAAAGGTGCCTTAAGAGAAGTGGCTCGTGTACTCAAGCCGGATGGTGTAGCAAATATTTCTATTGATCTTTACCCTAGTCTCGCGGGTGGACATAATCTCGAGTGGGCCTTCCCAAATGATCGCGCGAGTCGTCGTGTGCCTGCTTGGGATCATTTGCGCACTAATCAGTATCTGACGCACGTCTATCTCAACAAATTACATGAGCGCGACTATCTCGATTTAATTAAGCGCGACTTTGATATCCTAGAAGTCACTCACATCCTCGAGGGTGAACAGTATCTGACTTCCGAACTCGAGCGTGAACTTACGGCTAAGGGCTATGCTCGCCAAGAGTTGATTACGCGTACGCTGCGAGTAGTGCTTCGCCCTAAAAAGTCTAACTAAGGATAGAAAAAAGGCCCACAAGTTTTGCAAACTCGGGGCCTTCTAGTGTCCGTATAACTCACGCTGTGGTGAGCTCTCCTCCGGATCACGAGGGTATTTTGCGACGACTAACGTCGCCTGGAGGAACTTTGGGCCGTGTCTAGATCACGGCCTCGCGATTACGTTGTGGATCAGTCGCTGCAGTCGACCAACCCAGTCCGTAACCGCTATGTTGTTACTCACGCGCAAACGGATTTCCCTGCCCAAAGATCCAGCGCAAGTTGACCCCGACATTTACGTTGTGGAGGCCCTTCCCTTGATCGACGTGGTCCCAACCTCTGCCCGATCGACTGTATCCGTCGTAGTCGAGGTTGTCCAAGCACAGGATCCCATACAGAAAGAGACCCTTCTGCTTAGACACACCGTCGTTGGGGTTCGTCCAGAGCTTGAGCGGAGTCAGGAACGTGCCCTGCAACCCCCAGCCCTTGAACTCGGACCGGAACAGGTTGGATTCGTACTCCTGTTTAGTGTAGCGGGCTCGTACATCGAAGTACGGTCCGCTGTCCAAGGTGAACGGCGTGTAGCGCGCGTTCTTCCCGAACCGGTAGCCGATTGTGGCCACCGTCACGTCGGAGTCAACGCTGTCGATCTCGCCGATGGGCCAGGGTTGCCCCTCCGTGCTCTTGAGCTCAGTGTTGCCCTTGACCAGCGTCACTGCTCCAACCACTCCGTTACCCTCCTCGGGCTGGGCGGAGATCGTAGGTGCGATCGACAGGGCCGCGGCGTTGCTGTTCTGGGTGGCATACACATCCACCTCGGCCGTGACCTTGTAGCTACCAGTTTCGAAGACGCCATCCACGCTGACGTGCTCGATCGTTCCCGTGCCCGCACCACTCGATTCCTCAGTGGCTGTGCTAGGAGTGCCCGCGTTGAATCCGCCCAGATGAGCGGTCAGACGCACGTACGGGTCGTCTTCGTCATCGCCAAACTTCTTGACGACTTCTCCGACGATCGTCGCCGCGGCCTGACCCATGAAGAACTTGCCCATCTTGTAGCCTCCACGGCCGTCAGCTTCGATCTCAGACGACTCGTGAATCCAGACCTCGACCCCGTACTCGTAACCCTCGGGTCTTACGTCGAACGCCGGTAACGGCCCACCGTTGATAGCTACACCCTCGACTGTGGGCTCCATGAGAACGATATTAGTTCCGACGTCGGGAATACCCGGTTTCAGGCCGGACTCAACGTGCTCAGCTACTTTCGGCTTGCAGCGAACGTTCCCATCGATGTTTCCGCACGAGAAGGCATAGGGCAGATCAGCCTGACACTCACACTCAACACCGTCCCGAGTCTCAATCCACGAGTCTTTGTAGAGTACCGAGTCGACCGCTTGACCAGCAAACTGGACTTCTTCGTCATACATGACGGAGAAATTGGAATTCCAGTCGAGAACATCTCGGCCGAGATAGTAGTCACCAGCGGTACCGAAGTCGAATTTCATGCCGTCTCGGATTATGAAGGTCTCCATCTTCCAGGGGTCAGCCAGCGCCGTGAACCATCGGGCCAATACATCAGACGGTAGCCCGAGGCCACGCTTCTTGTTGACCTCGTTCATGATATGGATCTTCACGAAAACGCGCTTACGGATGTCTTCGTTCATGAGTGAATCGCGGGTGCGCGCCCCTTTCGGAAGCATCGGGTTACGTCCCGGATTCTTCCAATTAAAGCCACCGTCCTTGCGGTTGCAGACCTCATAGACCTTAACCGCAGCGGGTTTGCCTTCCGCGGTCTTTACTGACACCACATGCGTCCTCACGAGTTTGGCTTGCTTGTAGACCTTGGACTTCTTGGGGCTAGCGGGCTCTGTCTTCGGCTCCTCTTGGGGTTTGGATGCCCTGCTCGCCTCCACCTTCTGCACGGGAACCTTGTTGTCTCCCTGGTCTTCCGCGCCCATGGCCGTCGAGACAAGGCCAAATGCCACTATCATGAGCACCACAGCGAATTTCTTCATCGCGTTCTCCTTGAGGTGGTTGCTTACCACCTCGGGTCATGACCCACCTTAGGATGGATCGGGTTTTATCTAAGTTATAAGTTGTAGAGGAACAAGCCAGTTATCCGGTAACGAGTTCAAGTAACTCGAGAGCGCGCATCCTCCTGACGTGCTCATTAGCGACCTGAACTTTTAACTATGCCTTAGCCGGTGCCCGTCGCAGCCATTTTTCAAATTCATTGCGCGAAAACTCAGCTTCCCCTCGAGCAATGTGCCCTGTCGGCTTAGCTGGAGCTCGTAGCGGCACCTTTGTCGCTGGCACCAGATTTGGTGTGAAACCTGGTTTTGAGCGACCTTGCCTAAAACCAAAGAGCAAAATACCGAAGAGCAAGCCCAGTACAATACCAGCCATTGCGTTATTTACAAAACTTGGACGAGCCGGAAAATCAGTTGTTATTGGTCCATCAATTGGTCGCATCTCAATGGCTGCGCCCTGACCAAGATAGGTTTTGATGTTATTGGCTAGAGTATCCCCTACTGCAAACACGATTGCTTCGGCTGACTCTTGGTCGCTGTTGTAAACTGCAATGCTTAAAATCCCCGTATCTTTTAAGGGCGTTACTGAGACGCATTCGCTCCACTGTTCACGCAGTTTCTCACTAGATTCTGGAAAGTAACCCCGCACATAGTCATACTTGTTAAAAACCGCTTCTCTAAAGGAGTCGGTATCAACAACCCGCGCCAATATTCCAGAAACATACTCGGCCGACTTAGCCTGGGTGAACGCGTCACTAAAATGTTGTTCTTGAATAATGATGTAACGCGAGGTCGTCCTGTACTCGAGTTCCAGCAAAAGAGTGGCTCCCATCGCTAAAACAGCACCGAGTAGGGCCAAAGCCGTAAGTGCAAGTTTGTGTTTGTAGAGCCGTTTTGTAAGAGTTTGGAGCTGCATGTGCGTATGTAAAATGCCCATCTATGTACAATATACGGCGAACTATGTCAAGAGTGCGAGCAGTATTAAAAAACACCCTCTACCAGGGTATTACCAGGATGCTTGGGGTAACCACGGGAATTATTGCTTTTGCCTTATTAACCCGTTATCTAGGCCCGGCCGGTTTTGGTGACTACAGTATCGCTCTAACCTATGTAGGGGCAGTGGCTGCCATAGCTGACCTGGGTTTACCGGTGTTATTTTTGCGCACCATTTCGCTGCACCGACCCTCAAATAAAACAACGATAGCTAATCTCAATACGTTACGGCTGCTGGCAACTGCCATCGTGTTTACTTGCGGAATCACCATCGCGCTGTTTTTACCCTATGGAGCCAACGTAACTCTGGGCATCGCCATTACTTCTATTGGGTTTATCGGCGTAAATTTTACCCAGTATTTAGGCTCAATTTTTCAGGAACGACTTAAGACTCACGAGAGTGGGATTGCTGACAGCCTCGGTCGCTTTGTTATTCTTGTGCTCAGTTTTTGGGGCATCTATCACGAGGCCAGCCTCAGCTGGTTTTTTTGGTCATTTGTGATTGGCTGTGCGATTTCGTTCCTTCTGACATACCTTTTGAGTTTGCGACACATGCCTAGCTCACTGGCCTTTCACCCACAGGCTTGGCGACCGCTCTTACATCAAGCGGTGCCCCTTATGCTCGTCTCCCTTTTTAGCTTGGTATACTTTAAGGTCGATACTTTGTTCCTCTCGCTCATGGACAGCTCGTATGTCGTCGGCGTTTACAGCGCTGCCTATAAATACATCGATGTGTTTGTCACCGTGCCCGCCATCTTTGGCGCATTGGCTTTACCATTTTTTACGCGTTCAAGCGCTTATCGCGATGAGCGGCGTTTTTCGCTGCAACTGGAACGCTCCTTACGCCTCATTCTTATTGCGGGAGGTTTGCTGGCGGGTATTACCCTAGTAGAAGCCGATCGGTTTATTTTGCTGTTCTCGGGTCAAGCCTATCAAGAGAGTATTCCCATATTACGTATACTTTCGTTCTCGATCCTTCCTCTTTTTTTGGGTAGTTTATGTACGACAGCCCTTATTGCGCGTAACCGCTCAACAGTGGTGGCCCGGCTCTTTGGGATCACAGCTTTTGTAAGTCTTATCCTATACGTGGTAACAATTCGCGAGTTCTCCCTTTATGGTGCTGCTCTTTCAACTGTTTTAATAGAACTATCCATCGCAATCGCCACCTTGTTTGCCATTAGCCGCGATGCCACGCTGCGAGTACGTTGGCATATTGTCCCCGGCTATCTTGCCAGTCTGGCCGGATTTGTGGTTTGTCTATTTGCGGCCCACACGCTCCCCTTAGTATTTACTCTGCTGATCGGAGTAGCCGTCTATGCCTTACTGTTAGTGCTGCTGCGTGTTGTCTATGTAGAAGAAATCAGCCATGTCCTCATTGGTACACGCCTGCCCGAACGTTAACCTACACGTTCTAACCAAAAGCTACCGAGCACGTGCTTACTCGGATCGTGTTGCTTGGTCAATTGTTTGGCTACCGTAGGTCTTACTTGCTGCAGGTAGTTTCCAGCCCAGCGTACAGCAAAACAATTATTAAAGGCTAAAAAGGCTTGCAGAAGATACTGCTCAGTCCAAAAGCGTTTGCGGTCAATAATCCATTCGCGCGGATACTCGTTTGGGATAAAAATATCGTGAAAATGCACTAAAACCCCCACTGCTAATTGCGGTAGAATTTCTAGGACTTCGCGCTGAACATCGCTACCGGTCGCAACCACGTGGCTTGAGTCGATAAAAAGAATGTCGCCTTTAGTAAGTGCTAAGAAATCAGCCAGCACTATTCTTTGAAGTGGTATTTTTTTTAATACTATGTCCGGCAGCTTACTAACAAAGGGCAACGGATAAGGCTCAATCGTGGTGAGCTGCCCCGAGTGACTCTCTTGTCGATTACGCTTTAGAGCGGCCAAGGCTAATTGAGTCGAAAAACCGGCACCTACTTCGAGGACCCGAGCAGGTTTTCTTAGACGTAACAGTCCGTAGTACATGGCCGCATCGGCAGGGGTTAACGAAGGATTGTCCGCGGGGTACTCGTTCTGGCGTAAGGCGTCAAACTCTCGCGCAAACTCGGCCGCCTCCATTGTTAGTGCAGCTTGTTGCGCGGCATCTAACTCCACGCCTGGTACCGACTCTCGCCTTTTCCAGAGTTCCTCGGGTAGGCTGCGTGTATCAGGCACCGGTTCATAAAAATGATTGGCTGTAATGTGTAGCCCAAGTGCCTGCCAAAGCCCAAAGCTAGATTTTGCAAAGCGGCGTAGTAGACGGCCAGCCTGTCGTGTTTTCATATCTACAGACTACGCTAGTCCCCGATGGAGTCGAGCGACACCTCGTCAGAACGCTCTTTATCTTGATCTAACCACTTGACCGTGACTTTATCACCGGGTCGATACTTGCGTAGTATGGCTGCGAGAGAGCGCTCGGGTTGTATCTCATCTTCTCCGATCGCCAACACAATGTCTCCTTGCTTAATCCCTAAAGCCGCCGCGGGAGAACCCGTCACAACTGCCTCACCTTTGTCAGATGTGACGTAGGCTCCTCGAGCTTGCTTGAGATGGTTTAGCTCAGCCACCTCTTTATTAAGGTTTACATAGCGTACACCCAAGAGCGGTCTGACAATCTTGCCGTCCTTAATGACACTTTCAACGGCAACTTTGGCGTCATCAATCGGGATGGCAAAACCGATGTTCTCGCTACCTAAGTCAGTAGCGGTGTTTACGCCGACAACCTGACCGGCAAGATTGACCATTGGGCCACCTGAGTTACCAGGGTTAATGGCGGCATCCGTTTGGATAAGTCCTTCGAGCAATTCGACCTTTGAGATACCATCACTCGCTTCGATAGTGCGATTTAAAGCCGAGACTACACCGGCAGTTACAGAGTTTTGAAATTCTCCGACGGCGTTACCGATAGCGATCACGCGTTCCCCTATTTTGAGTGCATCGGAGGAACCGAGTTCAACAAAAGGTAAATTTTCAGCTTCTATTTTTACTACGGCAAAATCAAAACTTGGGTCGAGCGCTATTTCTTTAACCTCAAAACTGCGCCCGTCTGCCAAACTTACGGTATAGTTAAGATTGCGATCTTGTACGACGTGCTTGTTAGTAGCAATT
>JAZDNR010000066.1:0-9634 GCA_043799475.1 Parcubacteria group bacterium | reverse complement strand
GGGTGACCGGTAACCAGGTAACTTTGGCCGGTAACGTGGGAGACGCACATGTTCGTGCACCTCTTACAACGGTCGCAAGTGGTGCCGAGGTGCAAGACTTACGGCAGGTGGGACGCACAGGGCCAATTATTAGTGAAGGTGCTATTGTCAATCGGCAAAATCATCGGGTCTTGCCCTTTACAGCTTTTGGCCGTTACCAAGGTTGGCAAGCTTACCTGGCTTGGTTTTTTTCCAATCTGCTATGGATTTTAGGTGCAAGTCTTTTGCTCTGGCGCTACCAACGGACTCACTTGCAGCATTTTGCTGACAACCTGCGTCATAGCGTATTTAATTGTGCGCTTACGGGGCTTACACTTGTGCTAATAGGGGGCTCTCTCGCGATCGGTGTGCTTAGTACACGTGTAGGAATCCATCTAGCACTTATTCTGTTGTTGTTGCTTGTGCTGGCCGGGCATGTCGGGTTTATTCTGTTCTCCTGGGTGGTGGGGGGATTGCTTGGAAAACTCATTTGGAGAGAACAGGCTACCTCACTGGCGGCTATTGTAGTCGGAGCGACTGTAACGGCAGGGCTACTGGTAATACCTCTCGTCGGCAATGCGCTGGTGCTCTTGATTGGCTTGCTCGGGATTGGTTGCTTGACGCGCAGCCTAGTGCGCGCAAAACTACGCAGCGAACATGATCGATCTCAACCTGCTGCGCGAAAATCCTGAGCGGCTAAGCGCAGAATTAAAAAAACGTTTCATCGAGGGAGTGGACTTAAGCGAAATTCGTGAACTCGACGAGAGGCGTCGCAAAGCGGTCACTGCGCTCGAAGAGCTACGAGCGCAACACCGCGTTGAGAGTGGCAAGATTGCCAAGGCCACTATAAATAAAAGAAAATCACTCATCGACACAGCCCGAGCATTAGCGGGTAAAATCAAAAAGCAAGAACCCGCCGTCGAAAAGCTCGAGCTGCAATTTAAAGAAAAAATTGCGTCTTTGCCGAACCTGTCACACTCAACCGTACCTCAGGGAAATAGTGCCGCTAATAACCAAGTGGATAGCGTGGTGGGAGAAAAACCATTATTTGACTTTGAACCGAAGCCACACTGGTTGCTGGCCGGGCAGTTGGGGCTGATTGACAGTAAGCGTGCCAGCCGTCTCTCGGGGGCGCGTTTTAATTACATCAAAGGTGATTTAGTTAGGCTACAATTTGCTCTCCTAAGATTTGTCCTGGATGAATTACTGCAAAGAGCCTTTACCCCAATGTTAACCCCAGTGCTCGTCAAAGAAGAGGCCATGTACGGGGCCGGGATGTTCCCCCTGGACCGTCAAGAAGTCTATGGTCTAGCTGACGATCAGCTTTATTTGACCGGTACTAGTGAAATCGCTCTACTTAGTTACCATGCCCATGAGACCTTGTCGCTGGCTCGGGGCCCCCTACGCTATACTGGTTACTCAACTAACTTTAGGCGTGAGGCGGGAGCTTATGGAAAAGACACCCGTGGGCTTATTAGACAGCACCAATTTGATAAACTCGAAATGTTCGTGTTTGTGTCGCAGGAACAATCCTGGGATGTGTTTGAAAATGAGCTCGTGGGAATTGCTGAAGGCATATTAAAAAAACTTGGTTTGCATTACCGCAGAGTAATTCTCTGTAGTGCTGACCTGCCACGTAAGTTCCAAAAAACGTACGACCTCGAAACTTGGCTGCCGAGCGAAAAACGTTATCTTGAGACGCACTCGATTAGTCATGCGGGGGATTTTCAAGCGCGCCGCTTGGGGATTAAGTATGTGGCGGCTAATGGGCAACGACGTTATGCGCACACCCTTAACGCGACGGCTTGTGCCTTCTCACGCATGCCGGTAGTCATTATGGAACAGTACCAACAGGGCGATGGTCGGATTAGAATTCCTGAGGTGCTGCAACCCTATATGAATAATCAGGAGTGGCTCGGTGGGTCTAGCACGTTTTGTTGACGGTGCCCGTCCACCAAAGCGGCGCGCACCCTACCTGCGTCCCCATGCCCGCACACTTCTGCGCGTAAAGCATCGTGGTGGCGGTATTTCAACGCGCTTGGTTGGTCGTTTACTGGTGGTAGTTCTTGTGTTGCTTAGTGGCGCAGTCTACGTACTACTTTTTTGGTCGCGTCAGTTTAGGGTTGAACAAGTGAGTATTATGGGCGCGCAACGTGTAGACTCTGCTGCAATCCAAGCTGCCGTAGCGCCGTTGCTAGAAGGCTTGCGCTGGTGGGTGGTTCCCTCTGACGCATTGCTAGCCGCGCCCAGTGGCGCTATCGAGGACAAAGTTGAACAAGAATTTGGTGCCGTGGCGGATGCTTCAGTGCGTAAGGAGCTGCCCAACATCCTGGAGGTAGTTATTAGGGAGCGTTCACCCTTAGCAATCTGGTCAGCCGCCGGACAGTTTTTTTTGGTGGATGAACGGGGCATTGCTTTTGATGAAATTCAGCGCAGTGAATCACGCGACGTGAGTCTACCGGTGATTGTGGACGAGCGACATCGCGCGACACAGGAGGGCGACCGGGTTTTGACGGAGGCTACCTTGCGGTTTGTGCGTGAGGCCTTTACGGGCATTACTCGGGAAGCTGAGATTGGCATTAACTTTTTTGTGGCTCCTAGCCGCTTGGCGCCAGACCTTACACTGGTGACTAATGATGGCTGGGAAGTTCTTTTTGATACAACTCAACCAGCCCTAGTACAGATTGCCACTCTGGCAGAGGTGCTGACCTCACAGGTCAAAGATCGTCGCGGGCTTGAGTACATTGATTTACGAATTCCAGGCCGCGTTTTTGTGCGCTAGCATTGCGCCAGGTAGGTTCGACTGATAGCCTAGCACCCCAGCATGCAAACCCTAAGAGCTCTCTGGAAAGATAGACCGACCCGCGCTGGTTTTGTAATAGCCTTGGTGCTGTTAAGTGTGCTTATAGGCGTGGTGTTATGGTCTGAACCTTCTAAGCAAGCCCGCGTTTTGCATTACAATATTTACTTTGGAATTGACTTGTATGGCAATGGTCGCGCTCTCTGGTGGAATCCGTTATTGGGTGGTGTGCTTTTTCTGCTCAATTTTGTGATTGCAAGTATTGTGTTTGAACGCCAAAAATTGGCAGCACGTCTTACGGCGTGGTCAGCCGCGCTTACAATTGCTATAGTGCTAGCGGCAACGATACTCACGTTGATGTTTCGGCCATTATGAGGATGACCGCAAAAGCTAAACGCAACGCATCCGTTAGCGAACGATTTTGGGAGATTATCCCCGGAGGTCTCGAGGTAGTGACCTTTGTTCTTTTAATTGTGTTCTCGTGGCAGGCACCTTACGTCGTGTCTTATTTTATTATGCTCTACAGCTTAATTTGGTTGGAGAAATCTATACACTCTTCGGTTCACCTGATTTACACTTTTAGACGATTACGCCAGGCGCGATTGATTGACTGGAAGCAGCGCCTAAAAGATCTCTCTTCTATTCCGGGGTTGCTACCTCGCGAGGTATGGCACGTTGTGCTTATGCCGACTTATAACGAGCCGACCGAGGTGCTTACGCAATCCATCGGGGCCATTGTACGAGCGCATTATCCTTTGGACCGTGTGATCATGGTAGTTGGTATTGAGGAACGCGCCGGGCCGGCTGGTCAACAAAAAGCACAGGCGCTACGAGAACAGTTTAGTTCTAGTTTTGCGGGCTTTTTTTCTTTTTCGCATCCAGATGGGATTGTCGGAGAAGCTAAAGTTAAAAGTGCAAACGCAACTTGGGCGTTGCGACAGTTAGTGCCGGAGCTTATCTCGCGCGGTATTGATTTAGATAAAGTCTTGGTCTCGAATTTTGATTCTGATACCCAAATGCATCCAGACTATTTGGCGGTACTTACGGAAGCTTTTATCGTGGCTCCAGATCGCTTGCGCTGTTCGTATCAACCTGTACCAGTTTTTAACAACAACATTTGGGAGGCGCCGATGTTTGCCCGGCTCTCAGCCACCGGCACGTCTTTTTGGCAAATGATCGAATCAAGTCGCACACACCGACTGGTATCGTTCTCCAGTCATGCCCTACCCTTACGCGCGGTTTTAGATGTTAATGGTTGGGATGTTACACGTATCTCAGAAGACAGTCGGATTTTTTGGCAGTGTTACATTCACTACAAGGGTAAATATCGTGTGGTGCCTCTAGCCACAACGGTCTCAATGGACGCCGTACAAGATCGCAACTGGTGGCGCACGTTGCTTGCGCTCTACATACAAAAGCGCCGCTGGGCCTGGGGTATCGAGAACCTCTCATTACTTGGGCTTAACTTTGTGGGGCCCCGCTGTGTGCGCGATATTCCTTGGTACAAACGTTTAATCCACATTCTCCGTATGGTTGAGGGACACCACAGCTGGGGAACTACTGCGATTGTTCTAGCATTGGGTGGCTGGCTGCCAAGTAAGCTTGGTGGGCCAGAATTTTCTAATACTGTTCTCGGGCAAAATTATCTTATTGTTACACGCGGCTTATTGACCGCTGCCCTAGCGGGCATTTTGATTTCAATCATAGTAAGTGCGCGCATGTTGCCGCCTCGTCCAAAACATGTCTCGTGGCGACGACAGGCAGCGATATTATTACAGTGGCTATTAACCCCCCTTGTCACAATATTTTTTGGTTCACTGCCCGCGCTTGATGCTCATTGGCGTCTTATGCTCGGTCGTTACATGGAGTTTCAGGTTATGCCAAAAGTACGTAAGTCCAGCACTGTCGTGGCAGGCGGCATTGTCGCAGCTTGTGTTGTGCTTGTACTAGTTGGTTGTGCACGTGTCCCACAGCTGTCAGCGGTATCTCAGCCGGACTGGCCACTGCAGGCCAATCAGACAAACGCCAGCCAAATTGCACTTGTAAAGACGGATAAAACCGAGTTAACGCTTGAACTAGCAGATACGCCTAGCGAACGTGAGCAGGGTCTTTCTGGACGCAATCAAGTCTCGTACGACGGCATGCTTTTTGTTTTTGATGACTTAGCACCTCAGCCGTTTTGGATGAAGAGAATGCAGTTTGCACTGGATATTGTTTGGCTGCGTGATGGGCGCGTGGTTCACCTTGAGGAGGGGTTGTCTCCGGTTGACTCACTCCAAACTAATCCAGTGACCTATGGCCCGGTTGAACCAGTCGATGCGGCCATAGAACTTTTGGCAGGTCAAGCTAAGGCAACGGGTTTGGAACTTGGAGCTACGGTTGACATTGTTTCACTGCGCTAGTAGTTTGTAGGCTCTATGGATCGAATTGCTATTGTAAAAATTGGTGGTAAACAATACCTCGCTCGTAAGGGTGGGCGTATAATGGTCGACCGAATGGCTGGTAAAGAGGGCAGCACATTGACGTTATCGGAAGTGTTATTAGTGACGAACGGTAAGGAAACTGAAGTTGGCACTCCAACGCTAAAAGGTATAAAAATCACGGCCCGCATAGTCGGACATCCACGTGGGCCCAAGGGCTGGGCCTTTAGGTACGCCCGTAAAAAGCGAGTACGGCGTTTAAAGGGCTATCGCGCCGCGCTAACGGAGTTAGAGGTTATCAACCTCTAAGCGGCCATCCAGGGCGCGTCCTAGGGTTACTTCGTCCGCATATTCAAGATCGGCTCCAACGGGCAACCCGTGCGCTAGCCGAGTTACTTTAGCTTTTGAGTTTTGCCTAATTATCTTAGTTACGTAAAGTGCTGTGGCCTCGCCTTCCACGGTAGGATTAGTGGCGATAATAACCTCAGTCAGCGGTTCTGTTTTGAGACGCTGTGTTAGAGCCGGCAGGCTGAGTTGCTCCGGGCCGATGCCATCAATAGGGGAGAGGACCCCGCCTAGTACATGGTAGCGTCCGCGATACCGGCCAGAACGTTCGAGAGCTACTAGATCGAGAGTATCCTCCAGTACGCAGAGCTTGCTTGCATCTCGAGCGGGATCCTTACAGGTCTCGCAGGGAGAACTCGTAGCAATAGCCTGACACATGCGACAACGCACGGTCATTTTTTTGAGCTGGGAGACCTGTTGCGCAAAGCGATCCAGGTCGCTCTGATCGGCTTTGAGCAAATAAAAAGCTAAGCGAGAGGCTCTCTTAGGACCGATTCCCGGTAAGCGCGCAAACGATTCGATCAGCTCAATGACCGGCTGCGGTAGAACACTCATACTGAGAGCTTAGGCTTTGAGGTCGGGTAACTTTAGTTCACCCGTCCGGACCTTCTCAGCCATAATTTTTTGTAGTTGCTTTTGGGCGCCGCCAAAAGCTTCTATTACGCCACTCTGCACAGTCTCTTGCTCAGCGGCAGTCAGCAACGACGAATCAATATTAACCTTTGTGATTTTTTGGTTGCCGTCCAAACCAACTTTGATACGTCCTCGGGCGCCCTCACCAACTACGGCCACATCCGCCAGAGCCGACTGCATAGTCTTGGCGGCTTTACGCATCTCCCAAACTTGCTTGAGCTTGTTAATCTTAACCATGGCTGAGGAAGATTGGAGACTAGTCAGACTTTTTCTTGGCAATCTTACTAAGGATTTCGTCTACCCTTTGCTCAAACAGATCTTGGGGCAAGGCGCCGACAAACGTGTCGACCTTTTGCCCTTGGTAGAAGACAATGAACGTGGGGACACTCATGACCCCATAACGTGAGGCTATATCGGAATTCTCATCGACGTTGAGTTTGACAATTTTGAGTCCGCCAACGTGGCTCTGGCCGATTTTTTCGACGAGTGGTGCAACGTTTTTACATGGACCGCACCAAACCGCCCAAAAATCCACCAGGACAGGTAAATCGCTCTTAAGAACTTCGGAATCAAAGTTTTGACTAGTGGCAACAAGTGACATGCAGATTATGCTACGTGGCTTGGTGTCGTATGTCTAGTCCGATCGTACTAAGGCGCTGGTGGCGGAGCAGTTGCCATACGTGTCAGGTTTTGAAAACGCACTTGTTCGGCGTTGAAGAACAGATTTATTTGTCCGGTTGGTCCATTGCGGTGTTTGCGAATGTGGATTTCGGCGACGTGTTTGCGTTTAGTCTCTGGTTTGTACATCTCTTCACGATAGATGAACATAACCACGTCGGCGTCTTGTTCAATAGAACCAGACTCACGCAGGTCTGAGAGCTGTGGGATCTTAGGGTCACGTTGTTCAACGGCACGCGAGAGCTGTGAGAGAGCCAGAACCGGGACACTGAGCTCGCGGGCAATGCTCTTGAGTGAACGTGAAATCTCAGAGACCTCCTGGACGCGGTTCTCCGAGTTACGGCCCTCCATTAGCTGTAGATAGTCCACCACAATCAGGCTGAGCTTGTGCTCGGTGTGCAGACGGCGTGCTTTGGCGCGCAGTTCCATGATATTGCAGCCGGCCGAATCATCGATAAAAAGCGGCGCCTCGGATAACACGCCCATGGCTTCATTGAGGCGCTCAAAGTCATTGCTCTGCTCGTTTTCGGCCAGCCGGCCCGTGCGCAAGTTCCAGAGATTAATCTGCGCCTGAGAGGCCAGCAGGCGATCGACCAGTTCATCCCGAGACATTTCGAGCGAAAAGAACCCGACGGGTTGCTTAAGATTAACTGTGACATGCCGGACGATATCTAGCGCAAAAGTTGTTTTACCCATAGAGGGGCGCGATGCCAAAATCACTAGGTTTGAGCGTTGTAAGCCCGCCAAGAGTAGATCGAGATCATTAAAACCGGTCGCAATGCCTCGCAACTTCCCTCGATTACGATGTAGTTCATCAATGCGCTCAAAGGTATCCGCCAGCACGGACTGGAGGGGAACTAAGGACGTCTTGAGCTGCTGTTGGCTAACCTCAAAGAGTTTTTGCTCGGCTTGGTCGAGGGTCGAGGCAACATCCTGGTTTTCGTCAAAACCCAGCTCGTTTATCTCTGTGGCCGCGTGGATAAGACGCCGTAAAGTGGCCTTTTCTTGAACGACCTTGCCATAGTACTGCACGTGGGCAGAGGAAGGCACTCCATTGACTAAACCAGTCAGAGTCGACTGTCCGCCCAGCGCATCAAGCTTGCTACGTGCGCGCAGCTTTTCGGAGACAGACAAAACATCAATTGGTTCACGTGACTCAAAAAGATCCAAAATGGTTTGGTAGATGACCCCATTTTGTTCACGATAGAAGTCTTCGGGTAACAAAAAATCAGCTACTTTTACGATGGCGTCTTTATCGAGTAAAAGTGCCCCCAGCACCGAGGCTTCGGCCTCTAGATTTTGTGGGGGAATACGTTGGGCACTCGCCAAGCGGGCGGTGCCAGTAAGGGGAGTAGCCATAGGGAAGTCGAGATTGCATCGTACGCCTCTCAGCCAGGCTACTCAATGGGGTTTAAGACTCAGTAGCACACGCTTACTCCACAGAGTTTTGCACGTTAGGCCGGGAGAACCGCCCACTTTGCCCAGTTGTCTTCTTTACCCAGCGAGTTCCTTCGGGAGTATCCTGGATTTCAAAGCCCAGCTCAAGCAACTTTTTACGTATCTGGTCAGCTTGAGCAAACTTTTTTTGGGCGCGTAGGTTCAGACGTTGCTTAAGCAGCTCATTAATTTTTTGTAATTGGTCAGATGCTAAGGGCGCTGTTTCTTCGAGAGGTAAAAGACCTAAGACTTTATCAAAAGCAAGAAAATGCTCTAGTAAAGCATTGAGGATCGCAAGACTGCTCTGTCCCGAAAGGTAAGAGTTGGTTAAGCCAACTAGTTCTGACAAAACCGAAAGTGCTCGTGGTGTTCCAAGGTCATCATCCAGGGCCGTTGCAAAGGCTTTCCCCAGCTTTTTTAGTTGTTGGCCTAGTTTTTTCGGGGCAGGGGTTTTATTTTGAGCATGAACCTGAGCCTCGCGTAATCGGGCTACGCAATCGACTAAGCGCATCCAACCCTCTTGGGCAGCCTCTAGGGCAGACCAGGTAAAATTGAGTCGGGCGCGGTAGTGGGCACCTAGTACCATAAAACGAAAGGCCAATGGGTGAAAACCTTTGGTGATTAAGTCGTCCAGGCGGATAAAGGTTCCCTCGCGCTTGGACATTTTTTTACCGTCCATTAAAAGGTGCCGTACGTGCATCCAGTAACGGGCCAGGGGTTTGCCTGTGGCAGCGCTGGCCTCGGCAATCTCGTTCTCGTGGTGGGGGAAAATATGATCCTCGCCTCCAGTATGAATGTCCACGGTCGTTCCGAGATGTTTAAGAATCATGGCCGCACACTCAATGTGCCAACCGGGATAGCCAGATCCCCAAGGGCTAGGCCATTGCAGCAGATGCCCCGCTTGCGCCTTAAACCAAAGGGCAAAATCAACCGGGTGCTTTTTTTGCGCAAAGACCTCCTCTTTGAGTGCCTGACGGACACGCTCCTTAAGTTGTAATACAGTATTTCCGGAGAGTTTACCGTAGGTGGGGAACGACTGTACGTCAAAATAGACACTGCCATGACTAAGGTAGGCGTGTTTGCGTTTAATAAGCTTCTCGGCCAGAGCAACCATTTCTGGAATGTGATCGCTGGCGCGCACGTAGCTCTCGGGCGGGACCAAGTTGAGTCGTCGAGCATCTTCCAAAAAAACGCGGGTATAAAACCCGGCTATGGCTAAAGGCGACTTGCCCTCGCGCCGCGCCGCCGCAATAATTTTATCTTCTCCCTGGTCAAAATCGTCTTGAGTGAGGTGTCCGACATC
>JAZDNR010000062.1:0-9684 GCA_043799475.1 Parcubacteria group bacterium | reverse complement strand
CTCGTCGATGACCACACTTTTTAGATGCTCCTCACTCAGGACCGCGATCTGTTCCGGCGTGACTCTCTCAAAGTTCTGCTTGTCGAGAGACCCGTTGAGGAGCTTAGTCAGGTGGTTGTACTCGTGGCTTATCACAAGTTGCTTAGCCTTGTCTTGGATCGCCGACGACATGAGGTCGGGGTAGACAAAGGCAAACGTGGGGACCTCCTCGCTCGCACCCTCAGGAGTCATGAGTGTGATGGTAGCCATTTTATTGGTCCCCTCCTCAAGCTCCTGAAAGTTAAGCCACACGATCTTGTTTTCGATGAGCTGATACAGCGCATCGTGAATGTCCGGATCCGGGTGGGTCTGGATGAGGCGCTTGAGTTCAAGCGAAGCCTCACGCCATTGTGCAGGGGTCAGGTGGAAGAACGCAGGCTCGTGTGCACTGGTGGCCTCGCCATTGCGTGTGACCAGCAATATGATCGTGAGCACGACTGCCGTCAGGCAAGCCACAGCAACAGCGCGTAGCAGGCGCCTTGTCTTGGCGCTACAGCCACACAGCTTGAACTTGAGCCCACACTTGGGGCATCTCTCATTGGGATTTTGCTTCAAGGTAACGCCTCCTTGCGTTGACTGATTTGAGGTTGTGAAGTTTATCTGCCAAAGGACAAAACGCGTGACCCTATCACTAAAAGGGCCTCGCGTCAATGTAGCGGCTTATGCCTAGATGTGTTGGCCCGAGACTAAATGGAAGTGCACGTGCTTGACCTCTTGCCCGCCTTTGGCACCAACGCGCACAAAAAGTTGCCAGCCATCTGCGATGTTGTTTTTTGCAGCAAGCTCTGAGGCTACCCGAATGAGCTTTCCGTAGAGCGGTTCATCCAAAGCGGTTAGACCATTGAGATCAGACAGGTGTTTTTTAGGGATAATCAAAAGGTGAACCGGCGCAAGCGGATGAATATCTTTAAAAGCCACCAGGTCTTGGTCCTCGTACTCATACGCGGTCTTACCCGGCATCTTGTGCTGCGCGATTAGACAAAAGGGGCAGGTTTGCTCGGACATTTTAAATGGCGTGATCAATTACTAATTACTAATCGAGCTTCTTTTTTACCGTGTCAACTAGCTTGGCCAGCGGTACAATCTCCTGCACACCGGCCTTGTTGTCACGCATAATTATCGTCTCATCGAGCGTCTCTTTTTGGCCGAGGATTAACGTAATCGGCACGTTGAGTTTGGTGGCCTGCTCGATCTGAGTCGTAATTGCGTTTTTGCCAAAGCCCTCAATGACCTTGATGCCGGCGTCACGTAATTGCTCAAACACTTTGAGCGCCTTCTTTTTGGCCATGGCCGAGAGCTGCGCTAAATAAACATCTGCTTTGCGGGCCTGCGCAATTTTTATGGCCTGCTCTTGCATGGCTAACAAAATGTGATCGGCGTAGCCCGTGACGCCTACTGCTGGCGTGGGCCGACCACCCACTTTTTCGATCAAATCATCGTAGCGACCGCCCTCAAAGAGAGGTCGCGGCCGCTCGCTCTTCTCGGGTAGCGCTACAAAGACGGTCCGCATATAGTAGTCCACCTCCGGAACAAGCTGCGGATTGAGACTGTATGGAATCTCTAAGTCATCTAAAAACTCGAGTGTCTCGGTAAAGTGCTTGTGACAAATTTCACACAGATGATCGATGATCTGGGGAGCGTCCTTGGCCATGCGCGCACACTTTTCCTCCTTACAAGCCAAAAGCAGCATGGGATTAGTAGTGCGCCGTTTGCGACACTTTTTGCAAAGCGCATTGTGACGTGACTCGTAAAACTCCTTAAGCTGTTGTAGGTACTCCGGCCGACAATCGAGACAACCGATGGTGTTCACCTGGATGACGATGTTGGCCAGACCCAAGTTCTTGATAATCTTGTGCACCATTTGAATAATTTGCGCGTCGAGCACCGGATTTTTCTCACCGACCAACTCAAAACCAAAAGCCATAAGCTCACGCAAGGCTCCTTGTGCCAGGGGAACCACTCTATATACCGGGCCGGCCGTCCAAAGCCGCACCGGTTTGTCTTGGCCAGAAAATTTGTCTTGGGCAAAAGCGCGCGCTAAGCCTGGTCGGTAGTCTGGTCGCAGTGCCACTGGGTCGCCACTTTTGCCAGATACCCTAAAGAGCTGCTCTTCGATAAGATCGGTCTGTTCACCTAGAGCACGGCTGAGCGCAGCAACTTTTTCGAGTTGTGGTGTAGCAAATCGTTTAAAAGCATGCGAGATAGCAACGCTTTCGGCCCAAAACATAATCCAGTCGATGTACTGCATACGGTCCGGCGTAGCGTCGATAGTCCCCGGCACAAGACCCTCGGGCGGTCGGTGCTTAAAGCGCCTCCTCTCTAACTGTTGAGGATCAGCAGCGAGTTGAAGATTTTGCTGGATGGGTTGGTCAGCCATGGGTGTTAAAAGAGCTTAGTAAGTAGGTGTGTCAATAGTCTCGGCCCGATCAAAAGGGAACGCTCTAAACCAGGCTCGTCCAATGATGTCGCTGTCTTTGATCGGCCCCCAAGAGCGCGAGTCACTCGAGGCGTCACGATTGTCCCCTAAGACGTAGTACTCGTCGGAGCCTAGCACAACCTCTTGGTTAGTCCCAATTTGCCCCGCTGTGGCCATCAGATAGCCCGTCTCGTCTAGATGCATCGATTCTTCGTTAGCAATGTATACCTTGCCGTCCTCAATTTTTATCGTCTCGCTCGGTAGCCCAATAATGCGTTTAATAAAAAATTGCGAGCGGTCCCGGGGGAACCGAAAAATTACCACCTCGCCTCGCTCTGGTTCTCTAAAGCGGTAGCTAATTTCATCAACAATAAGATAGTCGCTGTTCAAAAAGTTTGGATCCATACTGTTACCTTTAACCTCAAAGGGTTGAAAAATAAACCAGCGGATCGGCACAATAATTACGAGTGCTACCAAAACAACCTTGGCGACCTCAAATAAAAATCGACCCGAGGCTCCAAAAAAACGGCCCAGCGGCCCAGGTCGACGCGAACGGACCCGACCGTCTCTCGAGACTGAGGGCGGTACGACGTACTCGCCGTGAGTGTGCACCATAAGGATTAGGGTTATGCTAGCAGCCTTGGCCGCACTTGTGAACTGCATGTAACAGCGGGCTGATTTTAGCGTTGACGTGCTAGCCAAATCTTCGTACAGTACTGGCCACGCAATGACAAGGTATCCGAGTTTACACGCCCTCCGCAAGAAGGACGCCCAGTCGGCTGTGGCGGCTGTAGCGCAAGCAACCACAAAACCTAAGGCCGCCTCGCTTGCGAGCAACCCGCTCATAGTAAAAAAACTTAAAAAAACGCGTCGCTCGCGTACTACGCTCAAGGTAATTGTGGTGGCAGCGGCTCTTATGTTCGTCTCGGGCACGGTCTTTGGGGCGCGTATGTTGACTGTCGGCAACGGCTTTTTTGGCAACCAAAGTGACGGCTTTTTTGCTCAATTGCGTGCCCTTTTTGGTGACAGCCGCCCCCTCATCGGCGAGGGCCAGGACCGGGTGAACATCTTGTTGCTCGGCATCGGTGGCGAGGGCCATGATGGTCCCAATCTCTCGGACACAATTATCGTTGCTTCGCTCAAGCCCTCGACTCATGAGGCTGCCATGCTTTCACTGCCACGTGATTTGTACGCCGAGATTCCGGGTTACGGGCACAACAAGCTCAACGCGGCTTTTGCATTAGGTGAAGAATCGGGTTATCCCGGCGGCGGTGCACAGCTCGCCACCGAAACCATCGAAGAAATTACGGGGCTTGATCTGCCCTACTATACGGTCGTCGACTTTAAGGGCTTTGAAAAAATTATTGATGACCTTGGTGGGCTAGACATCGATATCCCGCGCGCCTTTTACGACAATCTTCATGCCATCCAATATGACGCGGGACCGCATCACTTTAGCGGCAAAGAGGCCCTGTACTTTGTACGTGCCCGCTACGTAGATGGATCCGAGGGTGGCGACTTTGCGCGCGCTGCTCGTACTCAATTAGTCGCCAAACAATTGCAACAAAAAGCCCTGGCCCTCAATCCTGTTGCGGATCTTGGAACTATTACTTCAATCCTGCAAAACCTGGGTGACCACGTGAGGACAAATTTGCAACCCGCGGAGTTGCGGCGTCTCTACGAGTTAATTCATGAGCTCTCGCTCGATAATGTGCGAAACAAAGTTGTCGATGAGGCTGAGACAGGACTAGTAGCGGGTGGTGGTGCCGATATCGGCGGGCTTAACGTTTCGGTTCTCCTGCCGACGGATGCGACTGGCCAAGCCATTAAAGATTATGCCGCTAATGTTTTTGAAAAAGAACCGCCCAAGCCGGAGGATGCCACGCTCGAGGTCCAAAATGGAACCGCCACACCGGGGACTGCCGCGACTTTTGATACGACTGTCACGCTTGAGATCCCAATTTTGTCTGTGACCAACGCCGATCAGTCGGACTACGAGGAGACGTTTATCGTCGATAATACGGATGGATCCGTGCCGATCGCTTTGCAGTCTCTCCAGGACAAACTGGGCGTATTTGGTATCGAGGCGCAGGTCATCCCCATCGCGCATTATCCCAACCAGTCGGCTGCGGATCTGATCCTCGTGCTCGGGCAGGACTACGCGGACGCGCTCAACGAGTAAGCCAGGGGGCGATCGCACGCAACTCTTGATCTAGCCTTGATTTAACCGCGTTGTTTATCCGCGCCGCGCGCTTGCAAAGTGCGGTCAAATGAGGCAGAATGGGCCGTTATGTCCGTAGCTACCAAAAAAATCCTTGTCGTCGGCCTGGGTAATCCCGGCAAAAAATATGAGTTCACCCGGCACAACTTGGGTTTTAGAGTGCTTGAACGTCTGCGCGGAGAAATCGGAATGCCAGCCCTTAAGCTGCAAAAGTCAGTTGGGTCTGACGTGAGCGAGACGAACTTTGGATCAACACGGGTGGTGCTGCTCAAGCCGCGCACCTACATGAACGAATCTGGCAAGGCAGTTAATGCGGCCCTAAAGGCCTTTGGCGTGCAAGTCACCAACGTGTGGGTTATTCACGTTGATAAGGATCTCAAGCTGGGAGATCTGCGCGTAAAGTCGGGCAGTGTCTCGGCGGGTCATCGTGGTGTCGAGTCACTGATCAAGGAGCTTGGGAGCAAGAACTTTAGGCGCTACCGCATGGGAGTCTGGGCGGCGAGTGGCGCGGGTACGGATACGGATAAGTATGTTCTGTCCAAGTTTTTGCCCGAGGAGGAACCGACTGTGCGCAACTTTATTGACAAGACCACGACAAAACTTGTCGAGGATCTCGGTGTAAAGCGATAAAAGGCTTAGCCAAAAAAAGAAGAGGGGCGCACCGCAGCAGCAGCGCACCCCTATTTTGACCGACGCTTACCACGGGAGCCCAGGATCCTCGTAAAGGGCGTCGTAGTATCCGTCGTAGTAGTCGGGCGGAAGGTCCGGGTCCTCTTCGGGAATATCGTCGTAGTCGATGTAATCCCGCAGCAGGGCCTCTATTCTCGCCTCTTTTCTCTGCCGCTTGAGTTCCTCCTTGTATTCACAAAACCAGCCTTTGCAGCCCCAGTGGCAGTTGAGCTCAGACTCGCCGGTACCGTTACAGCACGGGCAGATACGGGCGTAACCAGACCTTGGGATATCCGAGAGTCTTGCTCGTCGCGAGCACATGACTTCGTCCACCGCAGAGAGGTCAATGATTACACCCCCTGACTCACAAGTAGGACAGGTTTCGAGTTCGTTCCCCGTTGATCTTTTGTCCATGATACCTCCTAAAACACGTACACAACGTTCTGGATGTAGTTCTGCCAGACCTTGATCCCAGTGCGCATTTTCTAATCCTCCTCAAGGTCCCACTGTTGAGTTGCGAACGACCAGCGGCCGTCGCACTTAGCTGTTAGAGGTAAAGGAGGAAACCCGCCAACCTGACCCAACAGCAGGACTCTGAGGAAGATTCTCGCTTTTTAATGTATATCGCCTTACGCGTGACAAAATTGTCATTGCTCTCGTTGTCTAGTTGGTTGAACCCAGCCGAGACAACTTGAGGAGCAGCAAAACGTAGCAAAATCCAGACAACATGTCAATCCGCTTGGCGCATTCGCCCGACTTTGGCTCAGGTAAGCCGTGCCTCAAGTATATTTGGCTTTGTATAGCCAATCTGTCGCTTGACCTTGGCAGACTTTTGTGCTAGTTTTGTTGGTCCCGCCAGTTATTCTCGTCCTCTTTTTTAAAACTTCGACACCGAAGTTAAACGAACCGAGCCGCGTTTGCGGCAGAAAGGTCACCATGAAGAAGTTCTTCGGAGTTGTTGTCATGATCGTGTTCACCCTCGCCGCTGTGATCGCTTACGCGGACGACCCCCGAGAGAAGGTCGGTAAGAAGGCGCGCAAAGGCGTCGAGCGACGCCACGAGGCGCACAAGGATGCCATCAAGCAGGTGCTCCCCGATCTCGTGGTCGTGGCTCACGGTCCCCGTTACTACGGTGGACCCGACCTCATTTACTATCCGCGCGGCGACTACAAAGGTCGTGATCGATGCGAGGTTGTGATTAACGAGCACCACCGGCCCTGGTGTCGACGTCACGGCCACTATGGTTCGTGGCGGTACCGGGACTTTGGAACCTGGCACCAGTACCGAGACTACGGAGGATGCTTTATTATCCTGCGTCACGGTCGCTGGTATTGCGACGCGCACGGGTCGTACCGGTGCGCCATCCTCCTTCGGCCGCCCTACCTGCGCGGTGGGTCCTACTACATGGAACCCGGGGCTGCCGAGATGATTGAGGAGTCGCATAGACTCTACGAAGGCCGCGGCTACGTCGCTCCCCCACCGGCCGAGTGGGACACTGAGACTCTGGCTCCACGTAAGTTGCTGTTTGGCGATCACGACGCAAAAACGCCCGACGGAGAGGTGCCCTGGTGTTATCACCACCATAGCTCTGACTGCGTGGTGATCGAAGGCCCGCTCACCGGCCGCCCTGTCCAGATCAAGGGTCAAATGGAGGGACCCGACGGCCGGATCCATAGTTACTACTGCCCGCTTGGAGGGCGGTGCGGACTGTAGCGAACTGGCTGCTAACGAAGTTAGCAGCCCTATAGACCCCGACGAGACGCGTGCTCGGTCGGGGTTCTTTTTTTGCAAAATGCCAAAGCCATGACTTGCCGCCAACTATTCGTCCTTGAGGACACGCACAGGATCAATCCGCGCGGCTCGCTGAGCCGGCAAAAGCGCCGCCAAGAGCCCCACGACTAGCGCCGCACCAAGCAGGGCCAGTATTGGCCCCCAAGCGAGACCGACAAATATTTGCTTTGGAACTTCGATAGTACTCGAGGTCCCGAGGTTTACCAAAAAGTAGAATAATTGTTCTCCCCAGAGGGATGACGCCATAAACGTAACGCCCACAGCAACTAACAGGCCAAAAATAAAACCCAAAAGTAAAAGAAGAACGGCATAAGCTGAGACGATCAATTTGATATCAGCTCGTTTGGCACCAACGGCCCGATAGACCGCAATCTCACGGCGGCTATCACTTACAACCTTGCCCAGGGTCAACATGATAAATAAACCCGCCAGCGCCACAAAAAACCCACCTACGCCAAGGCCGATTTTGCGTACGATCCCACCGAGTTCCGAGAGCATCTCATAGCGACTATCGAGCGGTTGTGCGCCTGTAAATATTTGACTTGCATCAAAACCTTCGCTTAAAGGGTTGTAGGTGCGATCTTTGACAAAGCGGTCGCGCTCCTCTGCGCTGGTAAATTCAATAATCGGTGTAATTTGGTCGGTGTCACTGATTAGTTTTTGGAGTGGTTCACCTTGCGCTAACGCTTGGGGAGGAACTAACAGTGATTGACCAATTAAAGTTAAATCGCGGCTGCTAAAAAGACTTGGCGCTGTTAGACCAGCAATTCTCAGCGTAATCTCAGTCGAGTCCGAAGTTTTTTTCTCGGGATCGCGCGAAACAAGTAGAGGATAGGTCTTACCCACATACTCATTTACAGCGCGCTTGGTTAGATCGTATTGGTCCTTTTGGCTGAGTCGCTCGGCATTAGGATCAAGCTGTGTAAGTAACGTGCTGCGGGGTACCAGTACTGGAATTGTGCCATTTTGTTCAGTGCTAAACCTTTGCCCGGGTGCTAAAAAATCACGCACAAAAATCTCATCAATGGTTCGCAGCTGAGAAAAATCTTTGGGCTTGAGTATGTTCTCTAGACCAAAGCTGCCAGCACCCAGTATTGTTTGAGTGCTCAAAGAGACAAAGGAGTACGACATGAGCCCTTCTTTGTACACCGCAAGATCAAACTCGCCTTGGTCTTCGGCCGAGAGTGCCTCAGCGGCAAAATAACGCCCCGCTGCTGTATCTGGAAACAACTCGCGCACTGTTTTTAAAAAACCATTGCTAGCAAACACCAGAGCCAACATGATGGTTATGCCCAGCGAAAGGGTTACCGCCGTAATGATGCTACGTGCTTTACGGTGAGCTAGTTTTTGCCAAGCCAGCGCGCTGGCCGCACGCAGCTTCATAGCAATCTCCCATCTTTAATGGTGAACACGCGATCGGCGAGCGCAGCAACGTGTTTATCGTGCGTAACTAGTATGATGGTTGTGCCATGGGCGCGATTGAGTTCCCGCAAGAGCGCTAAGATTTCACCAGCAGTATGTTGGTCAAGGTTACCGGTCGGTTCATCGGCAAGTAAAATTTGTGGTTTGTTAACGAGTGCACGGGCCATTGCTGCGCGCTGTGCTTGTCCCCCACTCAGCTGACTAGGGCGGTGATTAGCGCGGTCGGATAGGCCGACGTCCGCGAGTGCAGCATCGATATCGGTGTGTCTGGTCCTACCGCCAAAGAGAAGCGGGATCGCGACGTTCTGCCTGACCGTCAAAAATGGTTGCAGATAAAAAAACTGAAAGACAAAACCGATGACCTTGTTGCGGTAAGCCGAGAGTGTCCGATCACGCATGTTGTGGAGATTGAGACCGGCAACACTGATTTGGCCGTGGGTTGGTCGGTCGAGCCCACCAAGCATGTTGAGAAGCGTGGTTTTCCCACTGCCACTCGGACCCATAATTGCGACGATTTCCCCTTCGGCGATACTGAGCGAGACGTCTCGCAGTGCTTCTACAAAATGATCCCCAACCTTGTAAGACTTGGTGAGATTGCGGACCTCAACTATTACTTTGGCTGTCGACGCAGTACGTGCAATCCTAGGAGCTTTAAGTGCCATCTCAATGTCCTTGACTAGCGCCGAGACGTCACCGCTATAGTTTGTTTGGAGTCGCTCGCGGAGTTCTCCCACTAATGTATGATCAAGCCCTGCCATCGGTTGAACAACTTACGCTATAGAGACTAGATGGGTCAAGCCGATCCGGCCAACCCGGCCAAGGAAATTTTAAGAAAGTTTTTTATTTGACGAGATACCTGCAATGCCGTATAGTGGTGAATAGCGAAATGGAGCCTCTCAAAGTTTCTGTCCTTGAGGCCCTAGTTGCTTCTGTCTCTCAAAAGTCAGCCAGAACTCGTCCACGTAAAGCTTTACGGCTTGACGTCGGTGGCGTTACTGAAGCCGCTAGATCCTATTGTATCGCAGGGACCCCAAGTCTACGTCGGGGGCCCGTTTTGATCGTAACCAGTAATAATGAGCACGCCCAGATCTGGGAGAACGAGCTACTTTTTTGGTTACGTAAGTTA
>JAZDNR010000057.1:0-9004 GCA_043799475.1 Parcubacteria group bacterium | reverse complement strand
TGGTGAGATATATAACTACCCCGAGCTAATCAGAGAGCTCAAAAGTAAGAATTACCATTTTGTGACTGACCACAGTGACACTGAGGCTGTGCTGCATGGTTACGAGGAGTGGGGTCGCGATGTAGTACAGCATCTTATAGGGATGTTTGCTTTTGCGATTCACGATGGCAGGACAGGAGAACTTTTTATTGTGCGCGATCGACTTGGCATCAAACCCCTCTATTACGTGACCAAGCCACATTTTGCTTTTGCTTCTGAGCTTAAGGTTCTCCTACAAAATCAGGCAGTGCCAAGACGGCCCGATCTGGATGTGCTGCGTCAGTTTTTGCTCTATCGTGTGCATGATTCGGCTGAAGCCACTTTTTTTGATGGGATTAAACGGCTGCTACCCGGCCATTACTTGGTGGCAAATGCCCAGGGTGTCCAGACTATTAAGCGTTACTGGCAGCCCGAAATTAATTGTGAGTTTGCCTCTCGTAAATCTGATCAGGAATACGCTGAAGAATTTAGAGCGCTTTTTAAACGCGTGATAAAACGGCATCTTTTAGCGGATGTGCCCGTAGGGATCACACTTTCGGGAGGCCTGGACTCGAGTGGCGTCGCCGGGATGACTGCGCAGCTCATGCGCGAGGGCACCTCTCTCAATACGGCTGACGTCTTGCATACATTTTCTGCATTATTCCCCGGACAAAGCATTGATGAGAGCAAGTACATTCATGCCATCGAGCGCTTTACTCATTCGGTTCCGCACTACGCCAAGCCAGACGTCGAAACATTTTGGCAAGAGCTCGATCAGTGGATGTACACCCAGGAGGAACCAACTATCTCATCCGCGCCGTATGCTTATTATTCGGTCTATCGCGTAGTAGCTCAGCATGTAAAAGTAGCGCTTTCGGGGAATGGTGGCGATGAACTGCTGGCGGGATACATCCCCTATCTGCGAGCCTATTTAACTTCGGCTCTCGACCAGCGGCATTACGCTGCTATCTTACGCGAGCTGGTACTTGGTTTTGGAGTGTATCGCAAAGTATTAGGCATGTTGCTTACAGAACGCAATCCGCTGCGAGGTAAGCCACTTAGTATGGCTCAATTGCTTGAACCTGAGCTTGCGGCCGCGCGTCGCAAGGACTACACCCCCAGCCGTAATCTCAACCTACGTTTGGCACAAGACGTCTTAAAGTTCTCCACGCCTAACCTGCTGCGCTACGAAGATAAAAATTCAATGGCCTTTTCGGTTGAGTCTCGGGTACCTTTTTTGGACCACGAACTGGTTGAGTTCATCTTTAAACTTCCGATGGACCAAAAGATTAAGCGTGGCTGGACTCGTTACGTCTACCGCAATGCACTGCGCGGTCACATGCCCGAGAAAAACCGTCTGCGGCGTAGTAAGGTCGGTTTTACAAACCCAGAGCTTGGTTGGTTACACTCAAAATCAGCACAGATCAACGAGATATTTTCTAGTAAGTCCTTGGCACAACGTGGGCTCTACCGCAAAGACAGCGTGGCTAACGCTTGGCAACGCTGGCTTAAAGGTGCACCGGGCGATGGCCTGATTTTTTGGCGGATTTTGTGTACAGAACTTTGGATGCGACGATACATTGACCAGCCAGTTCAACTCAGTTAAAAATCAAGCATGCTACGCACTGTCCAGGGCAATACTTACGAACGGATCCCCATTAAAACTCACTTGATTCACATCAAGGAGGATATTACTCCTCTACTGGAAAAAATCGTTAAGCCCCAGGTTCTCCCCGGCGATTGGATCGCACTGTCCGAAAAGTTTGTAGCCATTTCACAAGGACGTGTAATCCACGAATCTGTTGTAAAACCAAGCTGGTTGGCCCGGTTATTAGTCAAGGGTGTCAAGAAATACAAAGATGATATCGGTTACTCACACCCCAAGAAAATGCAGGTGGCCATTATGCAATCCGGCTATATCCGCATGTTTTTTGCTGGACTGATGGGTGGCATCACACGTTTATTCGGTCGACATGGAGATTTTTGGCGCATTGCTGGTAACCGTGTCTCCGAGATTGATGGCTTTAATCCGGCCGCTATTCCTCCCTTTAATGAGTTTGCTATGCTGGGCCCGGCTAATCCCGATAAGACATCTCAAGAGATTGAGGATCGCTTTGAGATCCCAACTGTTATTATCGATGGTAACAACATCAACGTCGAAGTGCTTGGCAGCAGTAAGAACGTTCCGGTCTCCCGAGCGATCGTGAGACAAATCTTATTAGACAATCCAATGGGGCAAGCCGACGAACTTACCCCCATTGTTATTGTGCGCCGGCAAACTGCCTAAAATGCTTTAAGGTATACTTATTTAATGCGTTCAACATTTATTGAAGCGTTAGCCCTTGGAGTCTTATCTCTGGCAATCATTTGCTGGTGGCGAGGGATTTGGAACATACTCGATAAATATGTCTTCCCCAAGAGATTTCTGTTGAGCCAAATAATTTCTATTGGCATTGGAATTTTAGTCTATATATTTTTTATCTGGTTTTTCCCCGAGTTGATACCGGGCACATAGCCTTGACAAAATCGACAAACCGTGCTAAGATGCTTGGATTTGGTGCTTAGGCGCTAAATCAGAAAGTAGGCTAACTTCCTCATGAACAAGACTCTCAAGAGTCATCTTATTGCTAGTGCAGTGCTCGCGCTGTTGGCTGTGGGCAGCATCAGCCTGGCAAACCACGTGGCCGAAGCCAAGGATTTTGCCTCTCAATCTCAAGTCGAAACTATAGAAGTTGACTTTGAGAAGCAAACGGAGCCACCCTCTGGACAATCTGAAACTACGCTCTCAGAGCAAACTAGCGCTTCGCCAACGCAGTTTTTGTATCTGGTCGGTCTTGCCGCAATCGGCTTAATTGGTATCGTCGGTATTGTCCGCGACTTACGCCGCGACAACGGTCTCTAACTAGTCAATCTTGTAAGTCACCGAGACGCTGATCACAACTTCACTGGTGCCTGGTTCAACCGGAGTCGTTTTAACATCGCCACCACCCCCCGAGCTACTTTCTGCATAGGCAATGGGGAACTCGGGCGTACTAGACTCAGTAATCGCGATAACTTTGCCCAGACTAACACCGCTCACTTGTGCAATAACTTCGGCTTTGCTACGTGCATCCTCGAGGGCGGCACGACGCGCCTCTTCTTCGAGCTTGTTGCGCAGTTCAGCGGTAAAGGTAAAGTTGATGCCCTGGACCTGGTTGGAGCCGGCGTCGATTGAAGCATCCACGACGTCAGATACCTTGTCGATGCTATTAGTCTTGACGACAACCGTATTTGTGGCTACGTACCCAGTTACTTTGGGTTCAGTGCCACTGGCATCTCCAAAATCATACTCCGGGAACACACCAACATTGATGGTCTGAATTTCGGCATCTCGAATCCCTAAGCCCTTAATTGCCTCGATAATAGCATTGGCCTTGGTGTTATTTTGGTCACTGGCAGCCGCCGCATCTGGCGCATGTGACTCAACCCCCAGCGTGATTTCGGCCCGATCTGGCGTGGCGTTTACTCGCCCTTCTCCAGTAGAACTCAAACCCTCAGGTGTAACTTGGCCCGAAAGACCCGAGGGCGAAGTGCCGGGTCGCGACCAAGCCACTAATACTAGCGCGGTACTAAAAGCCACCGCTATTACAGCAGTAGTAATCCAAGCGACGAGAGTGTTTTTTTCTAAAGGCATTGTGGCTCCTTTTAAAGGTTTACAACAGTATACTACAAATGATGGCTGCGATGTGACCAACCTTGAGCAGATTTGAGCACCACGGTGTGCCTATCGGACCGGTTATGCACAATGTTTGTCTTTAAGATTGCGCTGGCTTCACATGAGGAGAACTCTAAAATCGCGATCGAGGGAGCACCTTTGTCAATTTGCGCCGACAGATTTCGCGCCAGTACTACGCCGCAACCCTCAGCCCGACGCATAGCTTGTTTACCGGTTAAGGGATCAAGAATTCGGTAAAGGGGTTCTCCTTTGGCAACCACTTGTCCCAGTTGAACATAAGTAGTTTGAATTCCACTTAGCTCGGCCAGACAAGTATGTCGTGATTTTAAAAGGTGTTGGTGGGGTGGCAAAACAAGTTGCCCCTCGACCAGACCCTGGCTTTTAAGAATATTTAGAACACCCGCGGTAGCACGCTCTTGGATTGACTCCGAGACCTGGAGCGCCCCACCAATCTCAAGGCTCACTACATTAGTACCAAATTGCTTGCGCGCCTCCCCTGCCAGCATGCCTGGCTCGGCCTGGCGCAACAGCACCACGTCAGAACCAAAAGCCATTCCGAGAGTGACCGAAGGGTCATCCGGAGGTTTTATGTGAACACGCGCGTGTGGAACTAAAACAATACGGGTTCCGGCGTCATGCACATCAATCACAAAATCACACAGCCGAACGACACTATTCAAAATAGTGTGCGCTACTTTTAGGGTAAAAGAGCCGTCGGAGTGCCCTGGATAGCATCGATTGAGATCACGCTGGTCATAGGGCACCATGCGCATACGCTCAGCAAAACCCCAAGGATTCATGACAGGCAGCACCATGAGCATTCCGTGCATTTGTGCTGGATCAAGCGCTTGACAGACCCGATTGACGAGCTCTGGACCATTTGACTCATCACCGTGCGCCCCACCAAGTAATGCACCGACAACAAAGCGCTTATCAGCCAGAACATCCCGTCCTGCAGCAATCCAGAGTGGGATGGTTGCAATGCGACCATTCGGGTCTTTGGCTACAGACAAAGTGCCACGCGACCACTTGCCGGCCCTTACCGTAACCGAACCCACCTTTGTGATAAATGACTTCATAGGTTAGCTCTAGTCTATAATACCCGCGAGAGAAGTTTGGGCACAGTCCAGGGTTGTCGAGCAATATGTACACCCGCTTTAATAAGCGCACGCTCCTTACTTAAGACAGAGCCGGTTGTACCCTCAATAATCGCCCCAGCGTGACCAAGTTGCTTCCCCACTGGCGCGCTGCGCCCAGCCAAAAACGCCACTAAGGGTTTAGTCACTCTGTGGCCAATAACTCGCAGAGCCACGTCCTCTTCGCTGCTACCGCCGATCTCAGCGATGAGCACAATGGCGCGTGTTTTAGGATCGTGTTCAAACAGGATCAGTGCTTGTTCTAAGCTGGTCAGATTAATTGGGTCACCGCCAATCCCGATACAGGTACTCTGCCCCAGACCTGCCTTACTAAGATGACTTACCACCTCGTAGGTCAAGGTACCTGAGCGCGAAACCACACCAATTTCTCCCCGGGAGAACACCTCGGCTGGCATTATCCCAAGCTTAGTTTGTCCGGGGGTAATAATACCGGGACAATTCGGACCTATAGCGAAGCGCTTGTTTGCCTTAGCACGGGCCAAAATCGTCAGACTATCGTGGACCGGAACGTGTTCGGAAATAATTACCATGTTTAGGCCCGCATCTAGCGCCTCAAAAGCTGCTGCCTTAACGAATGGCGCTGGTACAAAACCTATCGACCAATTAGGTGCCTTTATCCCCAGTTTACGTTTGGCCTCTCGCACTGAGTTGAATACTGGGACACCCGCTATTGTTCTTCCGGCTTTACCTGGGGTGACACCCGCGACAATGCGCGTGCCATCTTTAAGCATTTGTTCGGTGTGCAAGCGTCCCTGAGTTCCAGTTATTCCTTGAACCAACACGCGGGTGTCACGTTCAACCAGAATGCTCATCGGCTGACAGCCTTAATTGCCTCTTGCATCTCGTAATAGGCCCGGATCCCGGCTCGCTTTAAGATTTGTTGTGCCTCGATCTCGCGATTGCCAACCAAGCGCACAACCATTGGGATCTTAAGACGATGTGTCCGCTTGTAGCGCACAATACCAAGGGCTATCTCGTCCGTGCGTGTGATTCCGCCAAAAATATTTATCAATATTTTTCTAACACCTGGTTGCGACAAAACGATTTGCAACGCCTTAGTCATACGGACACGATCGGCTCCTCCACCTACATCTAAAAAGTTAGCTGGGTGTGCCTTGCGATCAGTCAGTGCGTCTAATGTCGCCATCACGAGGCCAGCGCCATTGCCAATTACCGCGATATTGCCTAGTAAAGGAACGTATGACATGCCCGCCTTTTGGGCCACCACCACGCGAGAGTCGGGCTCTTTAAAGGCAGCTACCTTGATGCGCGCTTGCCTAAAAAGAGCAGCATCATCGATGGTCACCTTACTGTCCAGAAGCAAAAGTTTTCCAGAGGTCGTTAGCACCAAAGGATTAACCTCAACGAGTAAAGCATCACTTTGATACATAAGTTTAATAAGTCGTCTGATGATGCGTTTTAGTTGCGTAACTGTTGCTTGGTTACGTAGCCCAGCCTGCCGCAAAAATTTATCCCAGCTCGCAGCTGTTAATGGCAACGGCATCCGCACAAGAGTGCCCGTCTTAGCTAGTTGCTCCACATCGATCCCACCATGCCGGGAGAACAACAAAACTACCTGACGTTGAGTCCGATCAATCGTCAGGGCCAAGTACCATTCTTTAGCCAAATCAACAAACTCCTCCACAAGCAGGCTAGATACCGGATATCCGACGATGCTCTTGCCAAACAGACGTTTAGCGCGCTCTCGCACCGTGATCGGAGTAACCATCACGATACCGCCCAGTTTTTTACGGTGGCCAGCTGGTATCTGAGCCTTAAGTACTGCCCGCGGAAATTTTTTGGCCAGCCGGACCGCCGCCGTAACATTACGTGCCTCGTAGGCTCGAGGCACTGGTAAGCGATACTCGCTAAAGAGCTTTTTCCCTTGAGCTTCGGTGAGATCCACAGGCCTGTTCTTTAGCGATTCTTCATGACAGACCAGCGCTCACGCAGCACATCGATAACCTCACTAGTACGCGCCTCCGAGTGTCCCCCGCCAATTGTCGCGTGACCCCCGCCAAACCCCTTAAAAAGTTCAACGATATCGATGGCTGGATCGTTTGTCATGGCGCGTAGTTCTACCCCGCGATACCAAGGCTCAGAAATAATAATAGTCTGGTTTGGGGCAACTAGTTCCAGACGCGAGAGCACACCGCTAATAATTGACCACTCATAGTTTCCTTTGAGCGGAATGTGAACAAACTCTACCCCAGATTCAAGGGCTACTTGGGCCTTACCAGTGTGCGCTGTAATGCGCTCCTCAAGCCGGTCGTACATCTCCTTTAATGATTTTGCCGCTTCAAATGATGCGATAAAGGAGAGCAAGGATTTACTCTGCACCAAGTACCCAAAGAGTGCGCGCTGTCGTTTAAGGGTGGCATGCCGATGTTCACGCATATCAATGCGGTGCGCCGGACCAACCATGGATAAACGGCGCGCTACGCGCTCGGCTAACTCAATTTCGTCGGCCGAAAAATTCTTTAAAAAACCCTTCCAGGAATTTTGTACTTGGTCTCCCGCGATCCCCACTAAGGCAAGATCAGGACGCGCCGCAGCACCAATTAAATCAAAAACTAATTTAGCGGTTGCGTAGGCGCCCGCCGAAGAGTGGATTTCGGGTTCCGGGTTCACCCCAATTAGGGTTAGTTCAAGCAGACCAATTGCAGGGCGATGATGATCAACTAAAGTCAGTGTGCTGCGGCGCTTAAGTAACCGCATCTGTCGCTCATTGTTCGGCGACAGATCTAAGAAGGTAATCATGTCCGGACGATAGCGAAAAACATCCCGAATATCTTCACGCGTAAAGCTCCGTGAGGCAGTATTGATTGGCAGAAGCGCCCAGCGTCGTTGTGGGATTTTAAAGCCTGTCACCAGTAGGGCCGCGGCGGCTAGTCCATCGGCATCTGGATGTGGCGCTAAGAGCAAACGTTCGGCATCGCGGATCAATCTAAAGGAACGCTCATGGCGGTCCTGCAGGCGAGCACATATTGTGTCGAGGTCGATCGTCGCCTTGAGGATATCGTTACGTGACATGCGACTCTTGCTAGGTTACTTGACTAAAACATCACTACACGACTTAAGTCGTGCGGCTTCGTCTCCATTGCCTAATACGATACCAGATAAAGAGGCTGCTGCCAAGCAGGCCAATCAAGCTTACCAGCTGAGCAATTTTGATCAGCCCTAGATAAAGCGCGTCCGTGCGCAGTGCCTCAATCCAAAATCGGCCAAGTGAGTACCAAGCTACATAGACTGCAAACAGCAAGCCGTGCTGAATAGAAATACGCTTGCTAAGGCGGCGTTCCAGCCAGAGAACAAGCCACAGACCTAGCAAGTTCCATATGGCCTCATAAGCAAAAGTCGGATGAAAGTGACTTGCGGCCAGGTATTGCGCTGGACGTTGTTCTGGTGAAATGTAAATCCCCCAGGGAAGCCTTGTGGGCTGGCCAAATGCCTCTTGGTTTACATAGTTAGCCAACCGACCGATTGCTTGCGATAGAAGCAAAACCGGCGCCAAAACATCCAAAATTGTCGAAAAACGCACATGCCGATAACGCAGCCAAACTAGTGCCAGACCCAAGGCTCCGCCGAGCAGCGCGCCATGGATAGCTAAGCCGCCACTGCGCATGTCAAGGATTTCTACGGGGTGTTCTGCAAAATATGTGTAATTAAAAAGTACAAAGTAAAGACGCGCCCCCAGCACTGCTAAAGGCGTCACAACCAGTAAGGCCGTATCAATCAGGGCCGTTGGTACCCGATAACGCCTCGCTCTACGACGGGCCCAAAAATAACCAACTAGCAGCGCCAAGGCTAAAATAAGGCCATAGTAGTAGATCCGCAGCGGCCCGATCGTAAACCCTGGGTTGGCTAGATTCATTTTTTATCGGCGACCGTTCCAATAAAATATTTATCCATAAGTTCAAGAGCAAATTGTGAATGTTCGAGGCCCATGCCGCTTTTAGTTTTAAATGCCTCACTGGCATCTTTGCCGGCCCAGTCCAAGATCCATTGCGGGCCACCCGGGTGCTCTGGCGCGTATTTAGTCACGTCGTAGACCTTGTTTTTGACCACTATCCAACAACTTTTAGCGCTATTGTGTTTACCAATTTCCTCCCAG
>JAZDNR010000037.1:0-3274 GCA_043799475.1 Parcubacteria group bacterium | reverse complement strand
TGGTGATAAAGAGCAGCGCTGGGATATCCGTGAGATCTGCGAGACGGTGCGCACGCTTATGCCAGTGCCCAAAGATTTGCCAGAACAACTCGAGCGGGCGCGTTCACGGGCGGGGACTCCTCGGCAGGACGAGGCGGCGCGTCAGGGGCTTATCGATTTTCTCTACGGGTTAGTTCTCAAGGTATACGCTGCTCGAGAGGCCCAGCTTGGGCCCGAGCTGATGCGACGCGTCGAGCTGGGAGTTTATCTAGCAACCATCGACACTCTTTGGGTTGATCATCTCGACAGCATGGAAGCGCTGCGTGAGTCGGTGCGACTGCGGGGTTACGGTCAGCGCGATCCTTTGGTGGAGTACAAAAAAGATGGCTTTAGCATGTTTGAACAGCTGCTTGATAATGTCCAAAACGGCATTGTTTACCGCATCTTTAAGGCGGGAATCCGTTTGCAGCAAACGGCCCCCACGGCGCAGGCCGAAAAACTTAAGAGTGCCCCTAGTGGTAAAGTGGCCCGTCAGGCTCTGGTTAAAAAAACAGAACCTGGTCGCAACGATCCGTGTCCCTGCGGCTCGGGTAAAAAATACAAAAAGTGTCACGGAGCCAACGCTTAGTTTTTTTACTAGTTGACGGGATCTCGACTGCGACCCTCGAGACGCTGCTGGATAACGGACAGCTTCCTACTATGGCGCGTTTGCGCAAAGAGGGCGCCTATCACGGTAACGTAGTAGCTTCTTTCCCTACCGTCTCTGGGCCGGCGCATGTGCCCTTACTAACCGGGGTACGGCCGACTAGTATCGACCTAATTGGCCACAATCAGTTTGTTCGCAGTGAAGGACGGCTCGAAAATTATCTTTTGCATTATCGCTTGCTCGATCGCAAGCTCGCTAAGCACGACTCGCTCTACAAGCATTTTAACGATTCTGTCTCAGTGGGAGAACCAGTGCGTGTAGGTGCTAAGGCTTATCGTAAGAATCTTTTTTCGCTGGCGGACTGGGCGCGTATCAAGGGGCCGGCCAATGGCTACGTATTGCGTACCGTTGTACACGAGTACCGGCGCGGTCGCGACTTGATTGTAGCTTGGCTGCACGAGACTGATGGGCTGGCCCACCGTTCTCCCAGGCGAGCTAACATTGCCGAGAGCTTGGCACGGCTCGATCACTGGTTGGCGCGATTTTTGCGCGAGATTGATGAGAACACTTTAGTTTTGCTTACCTCGGATCACGGTATGGAATGGACAAACACTCAACAATTTGTGGTGCCTAAGGCCCTAGCCGCAGCGGGATTAGCGCGTCAGCGCTACCGATACTTTTTAGATGGGGGAGCCTTTTGTCAGATTTACCTTAAATCCAATGGTAACTATGTAGCTCGTCAGGATGAACAAGTCGTCGGATCGCTAGCAGCTAAACTTACGTGCCACCCTGAGATTGATCTCATGGCCTATCGCCGCGCTAATGCAGAAGATTACGCGACCGTGGTACTTAATGCACGCGGTCGGGCAGTTATCACAAAGGCCGGGGCACTTTATCGCTATTTTGTTGAGTCGGGCCAGGACCCTTTGCGCTACCTAGATGGTCCTAAGGGCGGGGACATAAGCTCTGGTTTGCCGGCCGAAGATTGTCATCTCGCGACAGCCACGAGCGCCTATCCGGATGGCTTTTACCAACTTTATGAGTTGCTCAATGCTGCCTCGAGCGGTGATCTCATTTTGACAGCAGCAAGCGGTATTTCCTTTAACGCCCTGACACGCTACGCGGTGCACGGAGGTTTGCAGCGGGGACAATCGGTGACGTTTGTGCTGGCCAATAAACCGTTTAGCCAAGGTCAGACAGAGCCTTGTTTACGTACTAGCGATTTGCCGCGACTGATCGGAGTGTTAGACTAGTTCGACTATGTCACGCTTTAAGCTCTGGCTGGCCCTCTTTGGAATTCTGGCTTTGGCTCTCGCGGCAGGCTGGCTAGCGACCCCCGCCGGTCCCAGTAAAGTACCGTTCAAAGCAATACAAAGTCTGGCCTTGCGGCTTGGTCTAGACTTGCGCGGCGGTAGTCAATTGGTTTACGAGGCTGACTTGGCCCAAGTGCCCGGTGAGGATAAACAAGAGGCCTTGCAAGGTGCACGTGATGTCATCGAGCGGCGGGTTAATGCTTTTGGAGTCTCTGAGCCAGTGGTCCAAATCCAGGGAGAACAGCGTATTATCGTTGAACTTCCGGGCGTCACCGATGTTAACAAGGCGGTCGAAGAAATTGGCAAAACCCCCTTTTTGGAATTTCGTGAGCAAGCGGCCACGCCAGCTGAGGTCCCTTCTGAGTCAAGCGAGGACCCTAACGCGCAGCTGTTGGCGCAGTTCTCCCCAACAGGTTTGAGTGGAGCGCAGTTTGAGCGGGCTGATGTGCAGTTCGACCAAACGGGAACGCCCTCGATTTTGCTGACTTTTAACGAAGAAGGCAAAAACTTGTTTGCCGAAATTACAAAGCGTAACCTTGGCAAACCCGTAGCGATTTTTTTGGATGGTCAGCTGCTCTCAGCCCCAACCGTGCAGAGCGAGATTAGCTCAGGGCAAGCAACTATCACGGGACAGTTTACTGTAGACGAGGCCAAGGAACTGCGTAAGAACCTCAACGCCGGGGCCTTGCCCGTGCCTGTCGCGATGGTCAGTCAGGCGTCGGTTGGGGCTTCGCTGGGGCAAGAGTCTGTGACGCAGAGCTTATTAGCTGGATTGCTAGGTGTAATCGGCGTCTCACTCTTTATGATGCTGGTCTATCGACTGCCTGGAGTCGTAGCGACTTTTGCTCTGCTGCTTTATAGCGCAATCGTGGTTGTGGTCTTTAAGGTTTTTGGCGTGACTATTACGTTGGCTGGCCTAGCCGGATTCTTTTTGTCAATTGGTATTGCAGTTGATGCCAATGTTCTTATTTTTGAACGTGTGCGCGAAGGGTTACGCGAGGGGCTCGATGCGACTTCGGCGGTTGAAGATGGGTTTAAAAAGGCCTGGAGCTCAATCCGCGACTCTAACTTAAGCTCTTTGATCTCAGTTGTTATTATGTACACTTTTACCACTAGCCTGGTACGCGGTTTTGCTTTGACTCTCGGTATTGGTGTGCTGGTCTCGATGTTCTCCGCCATTACCGTTTCGCGGACCCTGCTACGCTTGTTGGTACGTCTTAGGATAACGCGGATAGCCTGGCTTTTTGGGGTGCGTAAACACGAGGTGGCTCATGACTAAAGCGTTAAAAGCCAAGCGACCATTGCCGATCGTGCGGTTGCGCAAGATCTGGTACGG
>JAZDNR010000091.1:0-5465 GCA_043799475.1 Parcubacteria group bacterium | reverse complement strand
TGAGGTGTCCCCCATATACTAGACAGAGTTTCTACGAGGGGCTTTCATTAAAACCATATGACCCAACACATTACCCAGAGCCTCAAAGACCAGGTGCTGCTGGATATTAAAAATGGCAGCAAAGTAGTCGAGGCGGCCGCTAAGTACGGAGTCAGTGACAAAACCATCTACGCCTGGATCAAGCAGCAGGCTGATAATACGGGGACTAGTAGCCTGGAGGTCGCCAAGCTCCGACGGGAAAACCAGGAGCTCAAGGAAATCATAGGGATGTTTGCGCTTGATAAGAAGCGTGCGGAAAAAAATACGCATCGCTCGTAAGCAGATGGCTACGTTACAAACAACCAAGACGGCCCTAGCTTACAAACTTGGCATTGCCCGCTCTTCCCTGTACTACCGACCCAGGCAACCGCTCGCAGACCAACGGCTCAAGGACAGTATCCTTGGGGTAATGCAGGTGCACCCGGCCTATGGTCACCGACGGATTGCCCTAGACTTAAACCTAAACAAGAAGGCGATTCGTCGTATCATGCGTCTATATGGGCTTAAGCCCAAGATCAGACGCAGTAAATATCCGACAAAGCCAGATGATCGCAATCGCCCAGCAACCAGGGTACCTAACGTGCTTAAGGTCCTTTGCCCCCTGCGACCAAACGTCGTCTGGGCCGGAGACTTTACCTATCTCTGGTACCTGGACCAGTTTTGGTATGTGGCCACGGTCATCGATGTGTATACCCGTGAGATTGTGGGCTGGCATATCGCCAACCACCATACCACTGGCTTAATTACGCAGGCTTTTAGGGATGCGGTAAGCCGCAGTGGGCGCTCACCCACCTATTTCCACTCGGATCAAGGCAGCGAGTACGTCTCCGGTAGCTATGCCGTTCTGCTTGCTAGCTACGGCACGCTGCCCTCGCACAGTCGTAAATCCAGCCCTTGGCAAAATGGCCACCAGGAATCCTTTTATGCCAACTTTAAGCTGGAGCTGGGTGACCTGCAGCGCTTTAACCAGGTGGGTGAGCTCATTGAGGCCGTTCACCAGCAGATCAACTACTACAATACTCGGCGCATACATACTGCCTTGCGTATGGCACCCCTGGTATTTAAACAACTACACATACAAAAACAGATCGCTTATGCGACCAGTTCTTTAGTCTAATTAACTAACTTTATTTACCCGCCTATCTAGAAAGAGTGTCTAAAAAATGGGGTACTTGCCAGACGTCGGGAAATTCTTTGTGGTCTCTGCCCGTGATGCGTTGCTTTTGGGCGACTTGCTATGGTGTTCGCTCAAGCATCCCCTGGTGGCATGTTCCCTCAGGCAACGAGCTCGCTATCTGCATGTGCGGCTCATCGTCATGCGCCAAAGGCCCCCCGTGAATTTTGCTAAAACCAAAGGCTATGGCGCGGCTCAGCACTTTCTTACCAAAGAAGGTAAACTAGCTCCCTGGCAGCAGTTAGCGGTTTTACAGGCTATGCGAGGCTGGCAGCGATACCCGATGTGGCAGGATCTAGTTGATCTGGTGGATACGCAGCACCTCACTCAGGTGAATAAGCTGATTCACGAAGCAAACCGGTACGGTCTACCCAGTCACCGAGGAGCCCATTTGCATCTGTGTCCGAGCGTTGTTCGGGGAAAGGGAAAGTCATTCTCTTTTGAGGTCTTTGCCTCCTTTGCCCCCGTACGCCAGGAGAACGGCGGCTCACCTAGCAGTCAGCGAGAGCTGGAGCTCTTTAGGCTGCAGCACGAAGCTTACAAGAGCATGTCCATTTAGCCGGCCACCCGTTTGGTGTGCCGGCTTTCTTTTTGGTGGGTCAACCAAAAGGCTGCGATACCAAAGGCTACGGCAACGTTTAAGGATTCTTTAGTGCCAATCTGTGGGATCTCGATAACCTCGTCGACGAATCGAAGTAGACGCTTGGAGAGCCCAATGGTCTCACGACCAAGTAACAATGCCGTGTAATTAAGTCGACGTTTGGACAGGTGAACTGAGTTCAGGTACTGCGCACCAGGAGATTGCTCGAGCGCTAATAGAGAAAACCCCTCTTTTTTTAGTCGCGATAATAACGGGCCGATACTTTTACAGTGCTTCCACGGAACTGTCTTTTCGGCCCCGAGAGCAACCTTGGTAAGCCTTGCTACAGGCCGACCAAACCGATCTAGTGGGGTAGGGGTCGAACCACATAGATAAATTTTATTTATGCCAAGTGCGTCTGCAGTTCTAAAGATCGAACCTACATTGTGTGCACTGCGTAACGCATCAAGAACAACGATCATGAAGCTACGCTATCATAGAGAGTATGAAAACCGAGAGAGTCTTTGTGGGCGCACACATCCCGTCCGGGACTCGGGCAAACATGTTGCAGACCTTGCAGGGTGCCTTGCCTCAAGACTTAGGCCGATTGCGCTTGATATCCCCGCTACAATGGCATCTTACACTTGTTTCTCCGCGTAAACTCGATCCTGAGCAAGTGGCCAACTGGCCTAAGCGACTTGGCGTAATTACGCCAGCGTTTAAGCCATTTTATCTGCCCCTGACAAGACTTGTGGCGGCTCCTCCTAATCAGGCGCCAAGCATGCTGTGGTTTATGGGTCCCCAAAATAGAAATTTTAGCGAGCTGGCTAAAATGCTTGCGCAGGCCCTGGGAAATAAATTTCAGGAACGTTCACTCCTGCCTCACATCACGGTGGCGCGCGCTCAAGGCTTAACCGCAACGCTTCAATCCATTAACGTAAGCGGAACTTGGCAAATCCCGCTTGACACCCTAACTGTTTTTGCTTCGCAACTTAACCAAGTCGGTGCACTGCACACACCGCTGATCCAAATGCCATTGGGTAAAAGTTGGGGTAATCAACCGCGCTCACATACAGCCGACGTTGCCATAAAAAGTTTTGGTACCAGCCTCGAAACGCTTTTTATCGCCGCGCTGCAAGGTCTGGCGCAGCTGCTCTCGGATAAGGCCAGCGAGCAAAATATTCACGGAAAGCGTGTGACGGAAGTAATAAATTTAACTGCAACTGACCGCGCAGCACTGCTGGTTGATTTTTTGTCAGAGGTTTTAACGCGAAGTGTGATTAAGCGCGCGGTGTTCTCCTGTGTGCAGTTTGTAGAGCTCACTGGCACAAAGTTGCAAGCTCAGATCACTGGGGTTGGTAAAAAATTTGATAACGATGTAAAAGCCGTGACTTATCATGCTGCCAAAATTAGCCAAAAAAAGGGGGCTCTCTCGGTAACCATTACTTACGATGTCTGAGCCGCCACCAACACTACTCAGTGCCTTTTCTCGGGTGAACCCGCTACTCTGGCAGGCTGAACGCACAGTGCGACCCGGTATGCGAGTACCGGCCCGCGTCTATGCCACAAGAGAGCTTTTACAGGAGGCCGCCCGGGACCGCTCGCTCGAGCAGCTCATAAATCTCACGACGTTACCAGGCGTTGTGCGATTTGCTTTGGCCATGCCGGACATCCACCAGGGTTACGGCAGCCCGGTCGGCGGCGTAGTTGCGACCGACATTGAGGCCGGAGGAATCATCTCACCAGGTATGATCGGCTATGACATCAATTGTGGAGTGCGGCTTTTACGTACTTCTCTCGACGTAAAGGCCCTGCAAGGTCATCAACAAGAGCTCGGCCACGAACTCTCTCGCGCCGTACCCTCGGGAGTAGGCCGAGGTGGACGCATCAAGCTTGACCCCCAAGGGCTCGATCAAGTCTTGCGAAGGGGAGCAGCTCAATTGGTCGAGCTAGGTCTAGGTACCGAACAAGACCTAGAGTTCATCGAGTCTAACGGCTGTCTTACGGGGGCAGACCCGCGACAGGTCAGCCAGACGGCCAAAGCGCGCGGATATGATCAGCTCGGTACCATGGGCGCAGGTAACCACTTTGTTGAGGTACAACGTGTGGCCACAATCTTTGATCCTGTTGCGGCTCGGGCACTCGGCCTAACACAAGATCAGGTGGTCGTCATGATTCATACTGGCTCGCGGGGCTTAGGCCACCAAATTGCTACCGACTGGATTCGCAGCATGGTGCAAAGCATGCCCAAGTACAATGTGCGACTGCCAGATCGCGAACTGGCCGGGGTGCCGTATCACGAACCAGAGGGGCAGAGCTACTTTGCTGCCATGGCCTGTGGCGCTAACTTTGCCTGGGCTAACCGACAAGCAATTACGGCGGCTGTTCGTCGTGGATTTGCCAGCATACTGGGTAAGCATTTGACACTTGAGGTCGTCTACGATGTAGCCCACAACATTGGCAAGCTCGAGAGGCACCCAGTCGGGAGAACCGCCCGCTCCCTGCTTGTTCATCGCAAGGGCGCAACCCGATCTTTTGGACCCGGGCATCCAGAGATCCCAGAGCGTTACCGCCCAGTGGGTCAACCCGTACTTATACCCGGCTCGATGGGCACAAGCTCGTTTGTTCTCGTGGGAACGGAGCAGGCCATGACAGACTCATTCGGTAGTAGTTGTCATGGTGCCGGTCGACGGCTCTCACGCCACGCCGCGCTTAAACGCTTTAGCGGCAAGCAGCTTAAGCAAGAGCTCGAGCAACAGGGGATTCATATAATGACGGCGTCTCTAAAAGGTTTAGCCGAAGAGGCCCCCCTTGCCTATAAAGAAGTTGACAATGTAGTGAGTGTAGTAGAACAAGCTGGCCTGGCCAAGCGCGTGGCCCTGCTCAAGCCCTTAATCGTCGTCAAGGGTTAGCCGGCTGTTCCTCCTGCAAAAAACGGGGCAGTACTTTGGGAGGTTGTAGCCAAGGCTGATCTTGCAAAATTTTTAGATCATCCAGAAATATTTTACCGATGTAGAGGTCGCGCAGATCACCGCCGGAGCCAACAAAGTTCATGATGTCGCGGCGACCCGCTAGGTAGAGGTAATCTTTGGTAAAGCCACCTGGTTTTGAAGTATCGATAAGGCCGCGTTTGACCTTAGCAGCCACTCCAAAAGCAAAGTGTGGGATAAAACCAAGTTCAACCATGTGATTATAAACGTCGCGAAATGAGCCGTGCAGTGCCACGTCTACGGCGATAGCGTTACGCGACCAAAAACGCGCTGGTCGGTGAAAAAGCTCGGGGTGGCGCCACTCAACGTTGTAGCTGGCTAGTCCCTCTTGGGTGCGAGTATACCCAGCAAAACCTTGTTTAAAGATTTCGAGTGGTTGTGCGGCGCCATTGACCGTAGTAAGTACGTGCGTTTCGATCTCGTGGGTGATAATTGGCGCTAAGCGAGTAATTTCAAGGGCGGCGTGAGCATGTACAAAAATAGTTTTTTGGGAGGCCGCCACAATCACACCCGAGATGATGTCGGTGGTTTGTTCTACCTTCCAGTCTTTTAGCCCATATTGCTGCAGGGTGTCGCGTAGATCGTTAGCGACCGCCTCGCTCGTAAGACGTGGCTGTTTTTGGTCTGACTTAGGTTGCAGGGGATTGGTTGACTGCATTAGCTCTCGAGCATCTTGCAGGGT
>JAZDNR010000038.1:0-7758 GCA_043799475.1 Parcubacteria group bacterium | reverse complement strand
GTCAAGAATATACCGTGGATAAACTGAACACATAAAGTGTTCAGTTCTGAGGTCTTCTTGTTACTCTACAGACACTATCTCGTAGTGAACCACACCGCCTGGTGTTTCTATATCAACTTTGTCGCCTTTCTTTTTCCCCATTATCGCCGTGCCGACTGCCGATTCATTGGAAATTTTCCCTGCGGCAGGATCAGCCTCATTTGCGCCGACTATTTCGTAAATTAGTGCTTGATCACCTACGCGAACGCCGACCTTTGAACCGATAGAAATGCCCTCGGTCTTGGTGGTCGGTTCTACAACCTTGACCACCTTAATTATTTGCTCAAGTTCTTCGATACGACCTTCCATGTGCGCCTGCTCGTCTTTGGCCGCAGCATACTCCGCATTTTCAGAAAGATCACCCTGTTCCTTGGCGGCTTTAACCCGTTCGGCAATCTCGCGACGTTTGACGTTTTTTAGGAAGTCAAGTTCATCCTTATATTTTTTGTAACCCGCGGGGGTCACTATTTTTTCAACCATTAAGCTTGCGATTAGAGAGTAGTGAAGGCTGATCTTAGCATGTGCCTGCGACGATATCAAGCCCTTGCAGCTGCGCTAGCTTCAAGCAGATTGGCAAGTAAAGCTACTACTGTTAATTTTCCCACCCCTCCGGGTACGGGAGTCACGACTGCTCCGGCCTTTGAGACTTCCTCTGTGACAACATCTCCAGTAACCTTACCAGCCTGCAGGTTAAATCCTGCATCGATCACTAGCTGTCCCGCGTGCACATGGCAACCCCTGATAAGCCCGGGCTTACCGACTGCACTAACCAGTACATCCGCCTGACGCGAAAGAGCTGCCAGCTCGACTTCGTACCGATCAGCCCAAGTAACCGTTGCTCCTCGGTTGAGCAGCGCGAGCCCGAGTGGCCGACCCACCAACTGACCAGCGCCAACTATCAAGAAGCGCGTGCCTTTAGGCATTATGCTCTGTTTTTCAAGCAGATAGAGAATGCCTCGCACCGTTGCTGGAACAAACCCTGGGGTATTCCGCACAAGTGCACTCAAACTAGCACTCCCGAGACCATCGACATCTTGCCTAGCTGGCACGGCGTCAAGTACCGCGCCTGCTTCCACATCCGCTGGCAACGGCAGCTGCACAAGTACACCCGTACTATCTCCTGCCAGAGTAGCTACACATTGGACTAGGGATGTCGTTGAAGTACCAACCGGTACGTTAGTGAAATTTATTTTGACGCCAATGCGTTCGGCTGCGCGCTTCTTGCTTTGCACAAAACGCTGCGAAGCAGGATCTTGTCCAACCAAAAGTACTCCCAAACTGGGTGTTCTTGCTCGCCTTTTGATTTTCTGAGCTATTTTGCTCAGCCACTGACTAGCAATGGGTTTACATAAAACAATCATGCTTAATGTTTGGTAAAGTAGTACGAGAGCGCTGCCTTAGCAACCGGTGCCGAAAAATCAGACCCTTCCCCAGCTTGTTCAACGAGAACGGCAATTGCAATTGTGGGCTCATCGTAGGGCGCAAAGGCGCTGAACCAAGCGTTGGGCTCGCCCGTGCCAAACTGGGCGGTCCCCGTCTTACCTGCGGCTGGCACTGGCAGATCTGCCAAAAGACGACCGGTCCCACTCTCGACTGTGGCTCGCATACCCCGCTGTACAATCTCAATGTTCTTACTTGAGGCAACCCTTTCATTAAGCGCCCGCGCTTCAATGTCTTGTGTTGAGCCATCGCGATAGAGTATGCGCTTACCCACATGCGGCCACCATAATGTTCCCCCGTTGGCAATCGCTGCTGTAGCATTAGCCAGTTGTAAAGGTGAAACAAGCACAAAACCCTGACCAATTGAGGCATTATAGGTATCACCAAGATACCAAGGTTCACCATAGTTTTGCTCCTTCCACTCCGGTGTCGGTAGCAACCCGTCGGCCTCACTTGGTAGGTCGACCTCAGTTTTACTGCCAAAGCCAAAGGCCGCAGCGATTTTATCTAGTCCGGCGATACCGATACCATCAATCTCACCATAGCCACCACCAATCGAGTAAAAAAAGCCATTGACCGAGTTAGCGATTGCGCTAATTACGTTTACTACACCGTGGCCCCCTGGTTTCCAGCCCAAAAAACGCTGTTCTCCCACCTCGATTACCCCTGTGTCAAAAAAGGTCGAGTCCTGCGTGATCTTACCCTGTTCGAGGGCCCCCGTCGCCACAAATGGCTTAAAGGTTGAACCCGGGGCGTATGTGCCGCTAGTCGGACGCGTAAAGAGTGGCTGGTTGGGGTCGGCCAAAATGTTCGCAATCTTTTGTGTGTCGGTCCCCTCAGCAAAAATATTTGCATCAAAGCCCGGTACAGACACCAGGGCTAAAATCTCACCGTTTCGAGGGTCTATGGCCACCGCTGCGGCGCGTTTTTTGCCACTACGTTCAGCTGCATTAACAAGCTCTGTGTATAAAACCCGGTGCAACTCTACGTCCACAGAAAGCACTACCTCATTGCCGGGTTCGGCTTCACGACTGGCTAAAATGCTTACTATCTGACCAAAAGCGTCTACTTCCACATTTTTTGCGCCATTCAAACCGCGCAGGATCTCTTCATAAGATTGTTCAACACCCGCCTTACCAAGTTGATCAGTGAGCTCGTAATCAGGATGGGCCACGACATCGTTTGCTGTGAGTGTCCCAACATATCCTATGACGGGCGAGAGTGCTTCAGCATCGTCGTACAGGCGCAGAGCTCGAATAACCACCTGTATCCCCGGAAACTCGCTCGCATGCGTTTCTAGCAACAAAGCTTGCTCGCGTTTGAGGTCTGCGATTAGTACCGGGTCGATCTGGTCAAGGATGCTGGTACGATATGTCTCAGACATGTCCTGCTTTGATACTCCGGTCAGCTCGCTCACCTGCATAAAAAGTTCATCGCGCTTTTGCTCGTCTTTTGGAAGATCTGATGGCACAAGTGCGAGCGAGTAACGCGGTAAGTTTTCTACCAATTGTTCCATGTTGCGGTCATACAGCACGCCCCGCGGAGCAGTCTGGACAATCGCACGGATACGATTGCCCTCAGCAAGACCCCGGTAGCGTTCTCCTTGAGTAATTTGCAGTTGACCAGCTCTTACTATCAGAGCCCCAAAAAGGAGTAACGTTAAAAAATAAAGCCAACGCGAATTACGTACTTCCTGTTTGTCATGCACACGCCTCCGGTCGCTACCCCGTGGATCCTTGAGAACCTCTTCAAACTCAAGCGGCATACCGGGACGCTGCTGAACAAAACGCGCACGATGTTCGGGCGCCAATGGGAACGGTTCAATAAGATTGTCGTCCTGCATGAGTACTCAGTTTAGCTTCTCCGGCGGCGCGTAATGTTTTAAGCACACTTCGTACCAGTGTTACAAACGGTACAACCAAGAGCATGTCTAGCGCTATTCTGGGCAAGTAAAACCGTGCAAGGGTCTGGCCGATCGAGCTAATTGATAAGCCAAGTAACTCCCGACTCACAACAATGGCCTCGCCGGCGGCTATCGCGAGTAGTGCCACGGTGAGTATCGAAAGCCAGTGAGAACGTAATAGGAGACGCGTACGAACCACACGTGTAACAAGCGCTACAACGAGGCAAGCTAAACTCCAAGTACCAAAGTGGCTCGGTTGCCATAAATCAACCGCTATACCGCCGAGCAGCGCAAACCAAACGACTTGATCATGCGGTTCGTAATAGAGCGCTAGGGCAAAAATCATAAGCAAAGCCGTTGCTGGAACAAGGTGCCAAGGTGCCAGTGCGGCCGGATACATGATCTGTATCCAAGCCACCAGAATAACAGCGATTGTAATTAAAGCGATTCGCACTAGAAATCTGTTAGCACATAAAGATACTCGAGTTCCGTCACGTCAACATAAGGTCGCAGACGAGCTACTTGAAACAATGCATTAGAGGCTGACTCAACCGCTTCTACCGTACCAATAGGGATGCCCGCGGGAATGTCACCACCCAAACCCGAAGTGACCACCTGGTCCCCTTGGTTAACCGTGTCTTGTTGCGGGATATCGGTCATGCGCAAGCCTAAACCCAGTTCACCTCGAGTAATACCCGTAGCACGCGACTCGGCAATTCTACTCGGGACAGTACTACGATCATCAGCCAAAAGTAGTACTTCGGCCTGACCGGCTAAAACCTGATCAATCCGGCCCACTAATACACCACCCTCACTTAAGACAGGCATCCCGACCGCAAGGCCATTACTGGCCCCACGATTAATGGTGAACCGCTTGGTTCCCGAGATCGCGTCATGTCCAATAACCGTAGCCACAAGGGTCTTAAATTCATCTGGCAAAGGCGCCTCGAGTCGCTTACGCAGACTCTCAAGCTCTGCTTGGTCTTCACGCAGCTGAGCTAGCTCAGCCTGAGTACGTTCGAGCTCAGAGGCCAGTCGGCTGTTCTCCCGATCAAGTTCAGTTATACTACCCACTAACTTTAGGCCACTTCCGATCCGAGTCATAACGCTGCGTGCTCCTCGAGCAACTGGTTCAAGAACAAAGGTTACTCCTGACTCCACGGGCCGTAACCAACCTAGCCAATGCAGCCCCTGCAGTATGAGAAGCACCAGCAGAACCGCTACACTCGTGCGTAGAATCGAGCGGGCTCGTGGCATAGGCTAACGCGGCGCTTTTTCGTGCTGAGTCGTAACCAACACCTCTTGGAGTTGGTCGAGGTCCTCGAGAACAATGCCACAGCCTCGCACGACCGCCGTTAGTGGGTCGTCGGCGAGACGTACGGGCATCTGTGTCTGCTCACTGATAAGTTGCTCAAGGCCACGTAAAAGAGCTCCCCCGCCAGCAAGCACAATCCCGCGACGATAGATGTCCGCCACAAGTTCAGGGGGCGTATCTTCGATAGTACCTTTAATATTATTTACCAAAATCTGGACCGAGCGTGAGAGCGCTTGACGGGCCTGTTCATCGCTAATCCGCACCTCTTTAGGTAAACCGGTAATGAGATCGCGGCCCTGCATGGTTGTCTCGAGCGGTTCTTTAAGAGGATAGGCTGAACCTATCGCGATTTTGACTTCTTCAGCGGTACGTTCTCCCAAAAGTAAATTGAACTCTTCACGCGCAAATTGAATGATGTTTTCGTTGAGTTCATCGCCGGCAATCCGTAAACTGCGACTGCCCACAATTCCGCCCAGCGAGATGATAGCGACCTCGGTAGTGCCACCTCCGATGTCGACAATCCTGGTGCCGGCTGGATCCTGCACCGGTAGCCGTGCACCGATGGCGGCTGCCATCGGTTCTTCAATCAAAAAAGTTTGCCTGGCGCCTGCGTTTTGTGCAGCATCTACGACCGCACGCTTTTCGACCTCAGTAACCCCAGAAGGAATTCCAATCACCACGCGGGGCCGCGGGAAAAAAGTAAAGGTTTCTTTGTGCACCTTTTCGATAAAGTAGCGCAGCATTTGCTCAGTCACTTCAAAATCCGAGATCACTCCGTCAACCAAGGGACGGCTGGCCACAATGTGCCCGGGGGTTCTCCCAACCATGCGTTTGGCCTCACTACCAATGGCCAAAACCTGGTTTGTATTTTTATTAATAGCCACCACAGAAGGCTCGTTGATAACGATCCCCTTGCCACGTACGTAAACAAGTGTATTGGCCGTTCCCAGGTCAATACCGATGTCCTGTGAGAACAGGCCAAAGAAGTTATCAAGCAGTTTCATGACAGATCCTTAGATCTACCGGATTTTAATGAGCCTGGCAAGCAGTCTATTTCGCAAGAGCGGCACGTAGACTAGGGCTTCCACTTAGAGTGCTTAGAGCAGTCGAAGTACGTCGCGTACCGTCACGAGCAGAATAAGAGCAATGAGTAGACCAAAACCTAAGGTATGCAGGGCCTGCTCGACCTTTTGACTGATTTTTTTACGACGAGTTTTTTCGATGAGAAAAAATAGCAAACGCCCTCCGTCTAAGGCAGGAAAAGGCAAAACATTAATTATGGCTAGATTTATCGAAAGCAAGGCCGTAAATTGCAGTAGTGGAACAAAGCCTAGATCGAGCACCTGTCCGGTCATAACCGCAATACCAACCGGACCGGCTACGTCGCTACCGACTGATCCCGTCTGTACTAACCGCACGACAAGGTGCCAAAAGGAGACAAAGATTTGGCCGCTTAGAATTACCGTCTGTCTAACTGCCTGAACGGGCGCCCAATACCAGGGATAACGTACCGTGGCCGTCGCCACTAGCTGAATACCAATCGGACCTTGACCATCCGGGGGGCTTATCCGCGGTGTCAACATAATGTCGTGCTGTTCTTGACCTCGCTTGACCGTCAAAGGAACCGCCTGACCTGCTCGACTAGATATCGCCTGCACCGTCTCGGCCACAGCGCGCGCTGGTTCTCCAGCAACCGCTACAATGCTGTCACCAGGCCGCAGACCCGTCTCATCGGCGGGACTGCCCGCCTCAACAAGGGTAACGGTAACCCGTGACTCACTGACAGCTGCCCGCGCTGAGAAAGCCACCTCCGGCTCCAGCGCAGTCGCCATACCCGTCGCATTAGTTATCGTCAAAAGAACAACTGCCAGTAGAAAGTTCATCAGGATGCCGGCCGCTACAACCAAGGCACGTACCCCTATCGCCCGCCCCGCAAAGCTTTTGGGATTGTCTTGCTCCTCACCACTCTCTCCTAAAATTCTAACAAAACCCCCAAAAGGAATAAGGTTGAGCGAGTAGCGCGTGCCGCCGCGCCTAATACTCATTAGTCGCGGCGGAAATCCAAAACCAAACTCTTCAACCGTTAAACCGGCTCGTTTGGCGGTGATAAAGTGCCCCAACTCGTGCACAAAGATGAGCACACCCAGCACTATCACAAACACGATCACTGTCAGCAACATAACTAGACTGTTCTGATTTGCTGCGTTTTGTCTTTAACGAGCAGTTCAACCTTGTTATTCATCTCATCAATCAAAACCTGCACTTCCTTTTTAGCGCGGGTTAGTTCGTCCTCTGAGGCAGTCTTAGCCTCGACTGCGGCTTTTTTTTCCTTGAGAAACTCCTCGCGCAGTGTACGTAATGCCACGCGCGTCTGCTCGGCTTCGGTGTTGATCAGCTTCACTAGTTCTTCGCGCCGCTCAGCCGTAAGATCGGGTAACTTTAGACGAATGTCACTTCCAACCACGGCAGGACTTAAACCCAGCTTTGAGGTTAAAATGGCTTTTTCGATATCCTTAACAAGTCCCTTATCCCAGGGAGAAATTAAAATAGTATGGGGGTCAGGAGTAGAAATTGAGGCTAGCCCCTTAAGAGGGTTTTGTGAACCGTAAGCTTCGACTACGAGACCCTCTACAATGCCTGGGTGTGCCCGACCCGTGCGAACCTGTTTGAGTAGCCCACTTAAGTGTGCCAGGACCGCCTCCATTTTTTTTCTTAACTCAACGGATAATTGCATGGCTAGCGCTGCAAGGTACGTTCAATAAAACCTTTGCTCTCACCGGTTACTCCTACCACAATTGTACTGCCCACTGTCGTGGCCGCACCCAAGGGCCGATCCGTGGGGACGTCGCGCGTCGTCCAGCTCGCTCCCCCATCGCTACTAGTGGCCACGGCGTTACCCGCTAACGCGATAAGCAAGGGTTGCTCACCTGCTCCTGCCGCCAGCCCGGAAAGTGTTCCTGCTTCTGCTACTGGGTTTGGTAACACGCGCCAATCTTGACCAAGCGAGGTGCTGCTAAAAAGTCCTTCAGTAGTAGCAACAGTCAGGGGGCTACCGACTTGG
>JAZDNR010000070.1:0-5929 GCA_043799475.1 Parcubacteria group bacterium | reverse complement strand
GAGCATCGTCAATAACATTCGCCAGTAAAAAAAGTGGAGAACCGTCCGGTTTAGCGATGACAAAATCACCAAAATCGTTTCCATGAAAGCGCAACTTTCCGTGGATCTCATCAGTTACCACAATTGGCTCGCGGGGTGTCCTAAATCGCACTACCGCCGCCAAAGCTTTTTTTTGACGTGCAGTCTGTTCGGTCAAAGTCAAAGTACAACAGCGACCACTGTAAATCGGCGCTCGGCCAGCTTTTTGAGCCGCTTTACGATCTTGTTCTAGTTGCTCGGGCGTGCAATAACAATAATAAGCTTGCCCTTGCATCAGCAGCCGCTCTATCTGGTGTTTGTAGAGTTTGCCTCGCTCCGTTTGCCGATAGGGTCCTTCATCCCAACGCAACCCAAGCCAGTGCAGATCATCAATAATAGCTGACTCAAACTGTTTAGTACTTCGTTTACGATCGGTGTCCTCAATACGCAAAATAAAAGTACCCTTGTGTTTTTGGGCAAAGAGCCAGTTGAACAAGGCCGTCCGGGCCGTTCCAATATGTAGACTGCCCGTGGGACTCGGCGCTAAACGAACCCGCGGGGCATCTCCAATGAGCTGAATTGGGTCTGTCGCCATGGCAAATAGCGTAGCATGACAGCGAGCCCTCTAGTGGCGTATTCTATAGTCATGTCTCTCGTTGCAGCAGCTCTATTGCCTCACCCTAAAAGACTGGTGCAGACCAGCAGGGTTCCCGCCGACACCTTTGTAAAAACACGACGGGGATTTGAGGTAGTGCGGGAATTACTCATAAAACGAGATGTTGAGACCCTGGTAACCCTGTCTCCGCGAGTCCTGACACCACTTGATCCCTATTCGGTTACCCCAACAGACCCAAGTTTGTACTACGTGCTTGGTCTTGATCAGTTACAAGTTGCTTTGCCGCAGCTCAATGACGCGCTACCAGCCAGAGTGTTCCGCAACGATGTTGATTTTTCACACCAGCTGGTTGAACGTGCCAGACCCTTTGGTCTTAAACTCATGGTTAGCCCCCATGTAAAAGTCGATGAAGTCAGCGCCACAGCCCTTACTCTGTTAAACCTACCCACCCAAAAACAACCGCTGCTCGTTTCACTGGTTCTCCCCTATTTAGCACCGCAGGAACTCTATGAATTTGGCCAGATTCTGGGGGGTTTAGCGGAGCTGGTCAAAACAAAAGTTGCGATTCTGGCTGTAGCTGATTTATCGTCGCGCCTCGCCAAGAATTCACCAGCCGGTTTTGATCCACTTGGAAAACAATTTGATGAACTCGTCCAAGAAGCCGCAGCTAGTGGGGATTTTTTAAAGCTTGTGACGGCTGATGCACAAATGCTTGAACGCTCTGGCGAGGAAGCTGCACGCCCCCTTGCGGTTGTTGCCGCTGCAGCCCACTCGCTCAAACCAAAACTTGTCAGTTATGAGGCTCCGTTTGGCACGGGGCACGCCGTACTGACGTGGTCCTAGTTGAAGTTATCCCCGGTACCAAGCTCCCCCTTGGTAAAGCTCAGCGCTATTCCTACCGAGCTCCCGGCCCTCTCGATGTCGGACAGATTGTTAGTATTTCGCTGGGGTCACGCAATCTAACGGGCATCGTAACCGCAGGTAAACCTTCTTTGCCTCAAGGTATTCGGGCAAAACCGATTAAGGCCCTACCGTGGAAATTGCCGGCGATATATTTTTCGCTCGCGCTGCGATTGGCTCAAGCCTATCGCACCTCAGAAGGACTCTGGATAAAACTCTTTTTAGCGGGCGCTGGCCTTGGCCTGCCTCAGCCTACGGGGCAAACCACAACAAAAAAACGAGGCGTCCCCGCACTAAGTCCTGAACAAGTTTCTGCCATTCAGACCATCAGCCAAAACCTAGGAACCTCGAAGGGTTTTTTGCTAGAAAGCCTTGCAGGATCTGATAAGTCTGGGGTGTACGCCAAAATTGCTGAGAGGATCTTAGGCCGGGGCGGTCAAGTTTTATTGCTTGTGCCCGAGATTGCCAATGCTACGCATTTAGTAGAACAATTGCGGTTCTACCTTGGCAACCTGGTCGAAGTGTGGCACAGCACGTGCAGCAAACAAGAACGTACCCGGATCTGGCAACGTGCCATTACAGGGAAGGCATTTTTACTGGTCGGGCCGCGTTCAGCACTTTTTGTGCCCATGGCCAGACTGGCTTGCATAATTATTGATGAGGAACACGAACAGGCCTACAAACAATGGGATCAAGAACCACGCTTTAGTACTCATGTCGTAACGCACGAGCTCTCGCGGCTCAGCTTGTGTCCCTTAGTTCTCGCTAGCCCAACCCCCAGCATTGAAACTTGGAACGCAGCACGTGATGACCGGCTTAGGCGGCTAACATTATCTACTCGCTTGGCCGCGCCAATGCCACAAATTGAGTTAATTGACACGCGTGGTTCTCCCGCCAAGAATATTCTTTCGCCAATATCAATTGAAGCTTTGCATGTGAGCTTTAGCGCAGGCACTCAGTCGCTCGTACTAATTAACCGTCGTGGTGCAGCGCCAGTGTTAAAGTGTGCCGCCTGTACACACGTCTGGCGCTGTAAAAGTTGTGAGCGTGCCTTGGTGACTCACCTGCGGCCACACGCTTTACTCTCCTGCCATTTTTGCGAGACAACCTCTCCCCTGCCAGAACGTTGCAGCACCTGTGGCAGTCGCGAGTTACGATTTATTGGTATTGGTACGGAACGTGTTGAAAGTGAGCTACGCCGCTTACTGCCCGCAGTAGCTATTTGTCGACTTGACGCCAATTTGGTGAACGGTTCTGCTGATATTTTGGTTGGTACGCCGTTGGCCGCTAAGAGCTGGGGTCTCAAACGACTGGGCCTGGCTATCGTACTGGAGGCAGAGCAAGGGCTACTCGTACCGGACTTTAGAGCACATGAACATACCGTACAGTTACTCTGGCAACTAGCGAGTCGCATCGCTGAGTCTGTGCCACAAGGACGCCTCTTGATAGAAACCGGTTGTCCGGATCATGCGGGTTTACGTGCTATTCAACAGCATGACTACGCTCAGTTTATTACACAAGAGCTGGCAGAACGACGACGCTACGGTTATCCACCCTTTAGAAGATTAGTTACATTTTATCGTAAGTATTCAGATGACTCGCATTTGCAGATCGAGGATGCAGCTCAAAAAATTAGACAAGCTCTTTTACGTCAACCCAACATTACCTTACTGCCAACACGTATTAAAGTTCTGCCGCGCGGCAAAAAGATCGCACAAGTTACCTGTCTAGCTGCTGATCCACAGGCGCTTTTTGTTCATGTGCCACTGGACTGGAAAATCGACTTAGATCCTAGCTCCTCTTGACAACGGCGCGCCAAGAGGCTATTTTTGGGCTTTATGAAGCGGCAAATTCTAATCGGAAATGACCCCGGTTTGCGGAAGCAAGCTGTTGAGGTTCAAGCAAAAGATGTTTTGAGCAGTCAAACCCAAAAAAACATCGATGATCTTCTTGATACCTTAGAAGCCGCGGATGGTTTGGGTTTGGCCGCTCCCCAAATAGGTATCAACCAAAGGATAGTTATTGTTGTTCAGGGTAATCAAAGAATGTGTCTCGTAAATCCGATTGTCACAACTCATTCTAAGGAACGCGCGCTGGGCGAAGAGGGTTGCTTTTCGTTTCCTGGGCTTTACGGCAAAGTAGCCCGCTACACAAAAGTCAGCGTTGACGCGCTAGATAGGCGGGGTAAAGCGCTACATTTTGAGGCTCATGATCTAGACGCACGCGTAATCCAACACGAACTCGATCATCTCAATGGAGTGCTGCTACCCGACCGTCTTAAGGAAAAAGAAGCTGCGCCCACGGTTATCTTTGAGGGCCAACGACTTTAAGTGTTACAGTATCGCGTGTGAGAGCGCGCATTATTTTTTTTGGAACGCCCAACTTTGCACTGCCGTCGCTTGAGCTGCTTATACGGTCAGGTTTTACTCCGATTGCGGTAGTCACGCGAGCGCCTAAACCAGTCGGCCGGCATGCTGTACTAACCTCATCCGCGATAGCTACTACAGCGAAAAAACTTAGATTGCCCCTGCTTGAGCCAGCCTCCATCAAAAAGCCTGACTTTATTGAGTGGTTCAGAGCCCAAAAACCTGACTTAGCCATCTTGGTAGCTTATGGAAAAATAATTCCGGAGGATGTTTTGGCCGTACCTCGCCTGGGTTTTATTAATGTTCACCCTTCACTCCTGCCTCGGCATCGTGGAGCCTCTCCTATCGCAAATACTATTTTGAGCGGAGACACAATTACGGGTGTGACCATTATGCAGCTCGACGCCGAGATGGACCACGGTTCAATTTTGTCACAGCAAAAAATCAGTGTCCCCCTACGCGCCACAACCGGCAGTTTTACGCCCCTTTTAGCCAAGCTGGGCGCAAAGCTTCTGGTCGAAGTTTTGCCAAAGTACCTGGCGGGCGCATTGCAAGCTAAAACACAAAACCACGGCCAGGCGACGTACAGCAAAATCCTCAAACGCAGTGATGGGGATATCGACTGGGGACGGCCAGCTCTTGAGCTTGACCGTTTTGTGCGCGCTTATAGTCCCTGGCCTGGCGCCTTTACCTGTCTAAGAGGAACACGCCTTAAACTACTCGAAGTTCACCCTGCAGACCAAAAGGCGACACAACCACCCGGTACGATCATAACTCGTGCTGGCAAGCTCTTGGTGGCTACCGGTCAAAATTATGTTGAACTCGAGCGGGTCCAATTGGCCGGAGGACGAGCTCAATCGGGAGCTGATTTTGTCAATGGACATCCGGAGTTAAGCGGCGCTAGAGTAATGTTATGTCAGTCCCCTATTCTCCCGTCACACGCAGGTTAACAGCGTTCTTTGGGCTGTTTATTGTGTTAGCCGTGTTTGCTGTAGTCGTGTATGCCAAAAGTAAAGAGGCACCCACTACGGAGACCAACCCTGCGGTTGAACATATCTCCTTGTCAAATTTTGCTGAGAAATTGCTTAGTGATGATCAGGTGCTTATGCTGGACATCCGCTCTAAAACTGACTACGTAGGTGAGCATATTCCCAATTCTATTTCTATCCCCTCTTATGAACTTAGCTCTCATCTTGATACGCTCGACCCGTTTCGCGATTGGACGATAGTACTGGTGTGTAACGATCAGTGTCCAGAGGCCGAGAAGACAACAAAAACATTACATACAGCAGGTTATCAAGAAGTAGTGACACTCGAAGGTGGCTTTGAAGCCTACAAGGCAGCCGAGCTCACAACCGCCAGCCAAGCCAGCCTACTGCAAGACGACCTAGTCTCATTGCTTAAAGGGATTAAAGTGCCGCAAGTGGATGTAACCGAGCTTAAAACGAGACTCAAAGATCAAGATATTTTGCTGGTAGATGCACGGACCTCCTACGAATTTGTGACAGGTTTTATTCCCGGTGCGATAAACATTCCACTACATTCCTTATCGGCTAGTGTTGAACGCGGTCTTTTGCCGCGCGAGCGCAACATCATTGTGTATGATCGTGTCGGCAATCTAAGCAGTATTAGCGTGCAAGCACTGATCGATCAAGGCTACAGCCACGTTTTAAGCCTTAAGGGCGGTATTGAGGCTTGGAAAGAAGGCGGCAATGAGATTAAACTGGTCGACTCAGAAAGCCCCGAGTTCAAAGAACTCATGCCTGTTCTCGATTTGACAAACTAGGTCTTAAACCCACATGTGTGGTATTGCTGGTTTTGTAGGGCAAGACCGAGCGCTTCTCGAGCGCATGGTCGGGTCTATGCGTCATCGCGGTCCAGATGGTGATGGTTTTGATATCCGTCCACCGTTCTCCCTGGGGATGCGACGCTTGGCAATTATTGACCCCAACAAGGGGTGGCAGCCGCTATATAGTGCCGATAAAAAAATCAGCATTATCCTCAATGGTGAGATATATAACTACCCCGA
>JAZDNR010000031.1:0-5174 GCA_043799475.1 Parcubacteria group bacterium | reverse complement strand
TATTGAAAACTTTTTTTGAGCGCAGAATTCTGCTTCCGCTTTTGGGGAAAAGCACGACGTTGCGTACCCCACTCTTTCGTAACTTGGCCTCCAGGTCTCTAAAGTTGTAACCTCGGTCCTCCCCTCCTAAAAAAATCGTTTGGACATTTTTTAGTGTATCCAGCGCATAGATTGTTGACTGTGGTGTTGTCGAGATCGCATCATCATAAAATGTAATCCCACGATAGCTACCCACACGCTGGAGGCGGTGCTGTAATGGCTTTACTTTTTTGAGTACTCGGCGAATTACAGTTGGACTGATCTTGAACAATTGTGCAACCGCTACTGCAGCTTTAGCATTCTGCACATTGTGCTTACCGGGTAAAGATAGTTCATTATCTTTAATGAAAATCTGACGCGCAAAGGGTCGCGCTATCCCAGGAGCTTGTTTTGACCATGACACCAGACGTCTGTCCATGGGGTTGTAAAAAAAATAGTCCCCTGGACGTTGGTGTTCTATGATATTTTTCTTAGCTGCATAGTACTTTGCGACAGAACCATGATAATTCATATGCTCGGGGAACAAGTTAGTAACGACTGCAATGTGCGGAGAGTACTCGCAGTCATCAAGTTGGTAGCTTGACAATTCAATTATCAAGATTGCTTTCTCGGAGATACGACGTAAAAGCAGCTGAAGCATTGGTTTGCCGATGTTCCCAATAAGGTAAACTGGCAACCCCGCCTCTTTAAGCAGAGAAAAAATCAGCATTGCTGTTGTGCTTTTGCCTTTACTACCCGTAACCCCAATGGTTACGTTTTGTATGGCTGAAAAAAATATGTTAGTTGCTGTTGTGTACGGGACCGTGAGGAACCGTTTTGGTAATCCGGGTGTTCTAACCGCAAACTCGTAGTCGTACTGTTTTTTTAGGTATCCCCTACCATCTTTCGCGTCTGTTATGCCAACAGGTAACTTTGGAAATTTGCTTTTAAGAAATTGTCTCGTTACCTGACCTTCACGACCATAACCAGCCAGTAAGACATTATTAAGAACAAAAAAACGGAAAAAGGCTGGTACCGTTGGAGCAGGATTAACCTTGAAGACGCGCTTACCAGTCACCTGCGAAAAGGTGATGCGCTTACGCCAGCGCCTAATGGCAACCGATCGCTTGTACCTTGGGGCAGCCAAAAGCAACGCAACGCGCGTTTCTTCAAACGTACCTACGCAATCAAATGGTTTTGCCAGCCCAAATCCAAGCAGGTCCCCAAAAATATTAAGTAGGCCAGTATCATCATACAAATTTCTCCCAAATATTGTTAATAGCTCTTTCTTTGGTAGGAATGCTGACAGCATGACGAACACAAAGACACATTTAGGGCACTGACCGCACCACAGGCACGCCTGATCAGCACCAGATACTTTTACTTTAACTGAGTAACCTCGATTACAACTCGAAAATAGCTTGAAATACTTTCGGTAGTTAGTAAATAGTTCAGCCACTCTAATCTCATAAAGCGACCGTAAGAGAGAGAAGTAAACTATCGAGGGAGATAGAAGGCTTGTCGAATAGTCTTGAAATGCCTCTTCAAACTCAACGGATTTGCTCCACTGATGGTTCACCATCCGGCCTTGGTAGCGCAGGTTACCGAAGTTGCTGCTACGTTCGTTTCCAACAATTACATAGCGGTATTCGTACAGAAGTGCGGCTAGATAGCCAAGGATGGCGTAGATCCCCGAAACTGGAATGTGGCCCTTGTAACTTCCCGATAGTGGCCTCAACAACTGAGGATCGAGTTGGCGTCTAAGTCGAAGAACCGGAATCCCCATTGTTTTGACTACCCGATCAACGATCTGAGAACTAGCCTGTGTTTCTATCACCAGTGCATGGATTGGATAGTTCTGCCTTTTAAGAAGTTCAGCCGCAACAATAGAATCCTTGCCACCACCAACACCAACCAGCGCTCTATTACTTGTTTTGAACCGAAGAGGTGGCAAGACGCTCCCGCCCGAAGCCTTGAATCTGGCACAGCGACTCAGGGGTAAGTTGTTTTTGTAAAAAAACTCTCCCAGACCTTTTTGGTAAACAGTATTCCAGAACCTTGCCTCCTTAGCAGAAAGTTTATGAAATACACGAACCCGGGGTGGAACAAAGAGCTTGTAATAGCTCACGCCTAACATAAGGTGCACCGCACGTAAGGTATACGAAAGAGTTGGTTCTGGAACTGAAACACGGGGGATGCGGGGCAGGAGGACGCGTTCTTTAAACACCATGGGGCCGCGTCTCTTAAAATAAACCTTGTAGAAAAGGTCTAACTCCCTCTCCTTGGGTCGCCACTCATACTTAGTAAATTCAAAGAGGGTTGCCCGAGCCGTTGGCACGATAACCTCAGAACCTTTTGCTGTTCGACTTACCTTTGACATGCCCCGACAGTCTAACGAGTGAACGAAACAATGACAAAGCCCAACTACTGCTGACCCGACTCAGGAGTAGATAAAGACAGCTTACGACTGTCCGCGGCGCAAGATGGCTCCCGCCATGGCGTTGCTCTGTTTAAAGGGCCCGACAATCGGCCGGCCATTAATCAAGACGTGTTCTATGCCGCTCGGGAACCGGTAGGGATGGTCGGTCGTAGCTTGGTCCTGGATCGTGGCTGGGTCAAAAATAACGACGTCCGCAAAATTGTTGGGTTTGATTATCCCGCGTCGCTGCATTCCCAAAATCGCCGCCGGAACACTTGTCATTTTTTGGATTCCGGCCTCGAGACTGAGCAACTTTTCGTCGCGCACGTAGTAAGCCACCATACGCGGAAACGCTCCAAAACTCCGCGGGTGAACTAGTTCTCCCCGGTAGCGCAGATCATAACCCGCCGCGTCCGTCCCGATACAAGAGCGCGGGTGCTTGATAAGTTTACGTACCTGCTCCTCCTGTAGCGTCGAGTCCATCACAATAACTTGACCATCGGCTGCCAACAGCGAATTGAGCACCGTCTCCTCGATCGAGAGTCCCGTCCCGACCGCCAGATCGTTAATGGTTTTACCGGTGAGACCTTTGTTGCGCGGTGCTTGCGCAATAAGCATAGCCCCGTAGCTAAAGGGGTCACGTTTCATCTCCTCAACAACTCGCGCGCGCAACTGCGGATTTTTGATCCGCTCCAACAGTTTTTTACGCCCACCCCGGGAGAACCACTCCGGCAAATAATTGTAGAGCACCGAAAGAGTTACGGCGTAGGGGTAGACGTTAAACGTGATATTGATCCCGGCCGCAACTGCCTTATCGATCAGGGCGACTGCCCCGTCCAGCTTGGGCCAAGCGGCCTTACCGTTGGCACGTAGGTGTGAGATATGTACCGGGACACGAGCAGTTTTGGCCACCTCAATTACCTCGGCCACACCTTGATCAAAGCGGTCATCATCGTAGCGTAAGTGAAAGGCCAAGTACCCGCCCGTCGTTGCGATCATTTTGCCAATCTCCACCAGCTCCGCCATGGTTGTAAAATTGGCGTGCGAGTAGGCCAGTCCAAACGACAACCCAAAGGCGCCCTCACCCATGGCATCATCGACCACTTTGCGAAACTGCTTAAATTCTTCGGCTGTCAGATCACGCACTTCGTCTTTAATAAGTCCACGGCGCAGGGTGGAGTGACCAATGAGAGTTCCAACGTTGAGCGGCACACCGCGCTTCTCAAGGACCTGGTTGAGTTCTCCCAGAGTGAGCCAATTGATCACCACCTCGGAGAGATCAGCCCATTTTTGAATAGATTTAATAGCGTCTGGCTCGATCAGTGGCGCAATCGAGCTACCACAATTGCCCATAATAATAGACGTGACCCCCTGCTGCACGAGCGAGTCCTGGTAGGGCACGCTAAAGAGCGTGTAGTAAGCGTCCGAGTGGGATTGAATGTCGATAAAACCTGGTACGACAAACTTTCCGGTGGCATCGATGACCAGCTCGGCGTCCTGTTTTTTATAATCACCCACACCTTGGATTACGTCGCCTTTGATGTAGACGTCTTGCTGTACGCGCGCCACGCCCGTGCCATCCACAAGGGTGCCGTTTTTTATGACGATGTCTCGCGGGAGCGGTAAGGCCACGCGGGGAAAGTTAAGTCTAGACCCCCTAAGTGTGCACTAAATGGGGTTTGCTTTCAAATTGGGTGAACAAGCGGATTTTTCAAAAAGAATTGGCCCAGCTCTTGAATGAACTGGACCATCCGTACAAGTGTCTCATGACACCTTCTCCGGAGGAGCCCACTCGAGTCTCCCGTTTACGCGCCGAATCTGGATTGGGAATGGCTGACAACCAGCTGCGACGTGCCCACATTCGAGCTCATCTTGGTTCTCAGGGGAGCATTCAACTCCTTCACGCCTGACCATATTCAGGATACGCTTGAGAGAGTTCATTTCCGCTCCTTCGCTGGTTCTTCCAAAGCATCTTGCGCACATACATCCGAATCTTCTTGCGTGCAATCTTTTTCACGCCGCTTGTAGTCCCGGAGCTCTCTCGGATCTTTTACGCCGAAGCACGAACCTTCCGTGTTACCAGCAATTCGGTTGAACTTGATGGCGTCTAGCAGGTCCTTTACCCTGAGCATAAGCGGCACCTCCTACGTTACTTTCTTTTCGAGCACCTTTAGTGGGATCGACACAGGATTGTCCAGACCGAGTTCATGCAGCCGTTGTTCATCCTTGAACTCACGCGAGTCTTGAATGCCATGATAGCCGAAGCAAGAGCCCTCGCAGAATGGACCTTCGACAGCCTCGGTCGCCATCATGTTTAAGATGTCCTCGATGGAATGCATGGTCACCTCCGCATGTTATAAGAGAACAGTGTTTTGCTTTCAGCCAATAGCCACGTGCTGACAGTGTACTACAAAGCCAAAGAACTCACGTGCAATTTTTTCTGCTAAAGCCGGGTCACCAGTTACGTAATATTCTCGACGTCGCTCTTGTGAGAGTTGCGTTTCTATAAAAGCCATTCACAGGCTTGCCAAGTAAATTCGACAAACTCCAAGTGTGAGCGATTTCCATAGGGTGCTCGAGCCTCGTATCACCCAAATAAAAAGAAAGACCCGAGCGTACGCGACGCACGAGTCTTTGAACCAAGAGGGGGTTGACTGCTAGAAGACCTTCTCCCCGCAGTCGCAGCAATAAGGCATCTCATGGTCAGCTCCAACGGTGTACTGGAGGATGTCTTGAT
>JAZDNR010000049.1:0-8019 GCA_043799475.1 Parcubacteria group bacterium | reverse complement strand
AAGCATTAACTTCAAACGATCGATTTACCAAGCTTGAAAAAAGTATCGAAGAACTTGCCAAGGCAACAAAAGCGGGTTTCGACGAAATGACAGAGAGATTTGAAAAAGTAGATCGTGGGCAAGAATACTTACAACACCAGGTTGATGCGGCCGTGACTCATACCGGTAATCTAAAAAGGGAAATCCGAAAGCGACCCTCTCGCAAGGAGTTCAACTCGCTAAAAAAACGAGTGGTCGTGCTCGAAGATGCCATTGTGTAGTACTGATAAAATGGCTACCTACTTTTATCGAGACTCAAGGCTGGAGCTGAAACATGCTCAACGGTTGTTCCGGCGATACACAAGAGAACTTATATACCTTTTTTCTAGCCTCGAAAGAAGACGTGGACAACAGCGTGCGACACTGTTGATCGTAGGTAAAGCTCTTCAAAACAGGCGCCTTTTTCTCAAAGACAGACTAATCCGGCTAAACCATCGAGCACGTTTGGATTAAAAAAGCGCGCATCAACGATGCAAAGAAACGGCCGCTTAGGGCCGTTCCTTGCTAACCGTGCCATTTTGTCCTGGTTTTAGAACTCGTCCTCGTGCATGGTCTGGGCTGAGGGGGTGGTACCCGGAGGTGCAATAATCGGGATATTAGATCCTTGAGCCACTGTGGCCGTAGCCAAAGCTGACTCATCAGTCAGGCTGGCTTGAACCTCGGGCGAGAGTTTTATCCCAAACTTAGCGGCATAGTACTTAAAGCCAGTCCCTGCCGGAATAACGCGACCAATAATGACGTTCTCCTTGAGACCCTTAAGGGTGTCAGTGCGACCGGTAATAGCAGCGTCGATAAGAACACGGGCGGTCTGCTGAAAGGACGCGGCTGACAAAAAGCTGTCAGTTGAAAGCGAGGCCTTGGTAATACCCTGTAGCAGATCATCCGCGATAATCGGCCTTTTACCGCCCGCTTTGAGCTCAGCATTTACGTGACGTAGTCGGTTTTTGTCGATTAAGTCACCCTCCAGCAAGTCACTTTCGCCGGCCTCGCGTACCATTTTACGCAACAGCATCTGGCGCACAATGATTTCGACGTGCTTGTCGTTGAGTGGCTGCCCTTGAGTCGAGTACATGTTTTGGATTTCACGGATGATGTAGCGTTGGACTGCCTCGGTACCAGAGACCCTAAAGAGTTCAAATAGATCGATCGAACCCTCGGTTAATTGCTGACCTTTTTCGACAAGTTCTCCATTTTTTACCCAAAGCGGCAGGCTGACTGGTACGCGATAAATTTTTTCGTTGGAACCCTCACGCGCAATCAAAAGTTGCTTACCCGGCTCGATTTTTTTAACGATACCGGCGTAGCGCGCTTTGATTTTTTTACCAGATTCACTGGCCAGATCGGCATCGCGCTCAACATAGTCTTTAGCCTTGACAATAATTTTAGCTTTGTCAGTAAGCGGGTAGGGGTCCACAATTACCTCGGTCGAGGTAATGCGGATGACACGCTCACGCTTTGACTCTTCGGTAATCTCGACCTTGCCACCGATCTCGGCGATAATAGCCGGTTTTTTAATGGGTCGTGCCTCAAAGAGCTCCTCTACACGCGGCAAACCTTGGGTGATGTCACTGGCTGCCACACCTCCCGAGTGAAAAGTCCGCATGGTGAGCTGAGTACCGGGCTCTCCGATGGCCTGAGCGGCAACAATACCGACCGCTTGTCCAAGTTCAACCAATTTGTTACGACCAAGATCGTAGCCGTAGCAGAGCTGACAGAGACCATTGTCATCCTCACAACTCAGCGGACTGCGAATGCGGATGCTGTCGGGTTTAGCGGCTCGAATCTTTTCAACCAATATCTTGTCAATAAGCGTACCAGCTTTGGCAATAACCTCTCCGGTTTTACTATCGATCACTTTGCTAGCCAGCACGCGACCCCAGACACGTTGGGCGAGCTCAAGCCCCATACTCTCGGTGTCAGCCAAAGTAATAACGATGCCCTCTTTGGTCTTGCAATCCTCACTCGTGATCACGACATCCTGCGAGACATCCACAAGACGACGAGTCAGATATCCGGCGTTGGCAGTACGCAGGGCTGTGTCAGACATTCCTTTACGAGCACCGTGCGTTCCAATGAAGTACTCGAGCACACCGAGACCCTCCTTAAAGGAATGCTTAATGGGTAGCTCAATTGTCTCTCCAGCTGGATTGGCCACGAGACCTTTCATGCCCATCATCTGAGCGACCTGGGCCGGGTTACCGCGCGCACCCGAGGTGACCATCATGTAGACCGAGTTGTTCATCTTTTTAAGCTTTGCTTGGGCCAGATCAGCGATCTTGTCGCGCACGCCCTGCCAAAGCTCAATTGTTTTGAGACGACGTTCTTCATCGGTCAACAAACCCTGTTTGTAGTGTTGGTGAATCTGCTCTGTCTCGTCTTCGGCTTTTTTGATGAGTTGATCCTTACCCTCTGGCCGCTCAATGTCAGCCATACCCCAGGAGAGCCCGGAGGCCGTCAGCTGCTCAAACCCAAAGTCCTTGATCCGGTCAGCCAGTTCTGCGGTTTGTTCCATACCAAACATATCGAGCGAGCTCGCCATGATTTTTTTAATCTCTTTTTTGTCGATTTGCTTGTTGACAAACTGTAATTTTTTGGGCAAGAGCTGGTTGAACGCTACACGACCGGCACAAGTAGCGATCCACTTGTCAGCCAGCAGAATCTTGATCTCATCCTGATAAGTTATCGCCCCAGTAGCCCGTGCTATCAAAACCTCATCAACACTATCAAAGTGCTTGATCTTCTTGGGGTCCTTGGCGGCATCTACCCGAGTCGTCCAATAGCATCCCAAGACCATGTCCATGCGTGGTTGGGCAATCGGGTCACCCGTGGCCGGTTTAATCATATTGCGCGCCGAGAGCATGATCTCCTTAGCCTCGATTTGTGCAGCGCGCGTTAGAGGTACGTGCACAGCCATCTGGTCACCATCAAAGTCAGCGTTAAAAGCTTCACACACCAATGGGTGAACCTGGATAGCCTTGCCCTCAATCAGCATTGGCTCAAAGGCTTGAATACCAAGGCGGTGCAAAGTCGGTGCGCGGTTGAGCAGAACGTACTGTCCTTTAATGACTTTATCCAACATATCCCACACCTCGGGTCGGCCTTGCTCAATTAGTTTACCGGCCGAACGAACATTATAAGCATACTCATGTTTGATAAGCTGTCCGATCACAAAGGGTTTAAAGAGCTCCAGCGCCATCTTTTTGGGTAAACCGCATTGGTGCAATTTGAGTTTAGGACCAACCACAATCACCGAGCGACCCGAGTAGTCCACGCGCTTACCAAGCAAGTTCTGGCGGAACCGCCCTTGTTTACCCTTGAGCATATCAGCCAGCGACTTAAGCGTACGCTTTTGCCCGGTAGCACTGGCCACGGCTTTACCGCGACGCGCGTTGTTGTCGATCAGTGCGTCCACAGCCTCCTGCAGCATGCGTTTTTCGTTGCGCGTAATTACCTCAGGCGCATTAAGTTTAAGCAGACGTTTGAGTCGGTTATTACGATTAATTACCCGACGGTATAAGTCGTTGAGGTCCGAGGCCGCAAACCGTCCACCATCCAGTTGAACCATTGGTCGTAGATCCGGCGGCAGCACTGGTAATACCGTCAAGAACATCCACTCCGGTCTAATTCCAGCTTTGATCATGGACTTAGCTAGCTTGAGCCGGCGCTTGAGCTTGCGCCGTTTGCTAGTCACAACGGTCTTAAGTTCAACCTCAATATCGCTAGCCAGCTTGGTGAGCTCAGTCTTAGCTACCAGGTTACGTAGCGCCTCTGCTCCAATCCCAGCAGAAAAAACATGTCCATACTTTACTGACAAATCGCGGTATTCAAGCTCAGAGATAACCTGCAGCCTTTGCAGCCCCTTGAGTTCGCGCTTGGCGGTATCGAGCGCCTCCGAGAGATTATCGATCTCGGTTTTTTGCTCGGCATTAAAGCGCTCGTCTTCTTCGGCGCGTTCTTTGTCGGCCGCCTTTTTCTCGCTAGCACCGCTAGCCTTAGCTAAACGCGCCGTGTGCTTGATCTGGAGCTGCTCACGGAACTGTTTGTATTTACCCTCGATCTCGCTCTTTTTAGCCTTGAACTCTTGCTGAATTTGTTTAAGGGCCTCTTCACGCGCTTTTTCATCGACCTCGGTAACAATGTAGGCTGCAAAATAAACCACTTTTTCTAGATCCAAAATAGAGAGATCCAAAATCAAGCCAACTTTGCTCGGCACTCCACGCAAACACCAGATGTGCGTAACCGGCACGGCCAACTCGATATGACCCATGCGTTCGCGTCGCACGATCGAGCGCGTTACTTCAACACCACATTTTTCGCAAATGATCCCCTTGTAACGGATGCGCTTGTACTTACCGCAGTAGCACTCCCAATCTTTGGTTGGTCCAAAAATTTCCTCGGAGAACAGACCATCTTTCTCGGGTTTTTGAGTGCGGTAGTTAATGGTCTCAGGCTTTATAACCTCGCCATGCGACCACTCCTTAATTTGCTCTGGACTGGCGAGGCGAATTTGTACCTCGTCAAAATCCGTTCCTTTGGTAGAGAGAGATGGAATACCGGGCATGGCTATTTACCTTTCTGTTTAACGACAAGTTTTGGTCTAATGCGCTCGCGATCTTTCTTGAGAATACGTTTACGTTCGGGGGCCTTGAGACTCATCTGACCCTGTTCCTCTTGCGGAGCCGCTGGACCACCGATCATTTCCACGGCAAGTCCTAAGGCCATTAGTTCACGCACTAAGACATTAAAGGACTCAGGCACATTAGGCTTGCGGATTGGTTCTCCTTTAACGATGGCCTCGTAAGTCTTAGAGCGACCTAGCACGTCGTCTGATTTGATTGTGAGCATCTCCTGCAAAGTGTGACCCGCGCCATAACCTTCAAGAGCCCAGACCTCCATCTCACCAAAACGCTGCCCACCAAACTGGGCCTTACCACCGAGGGGCTGCTGAGTGACAAGCGAGTAGGGACCGATGGAACGCTGGTGCATCTTGTCGTCAACCAAGTGGTGGAGCTTCATCATGTACATAATCCCAACCGTGGTTTGATAGGCGAACTTTTCGCCACCGCGGCCATCGTAAAGTTGCACCTTACCGGTGGCTGGAATCCCAGCTTGCTCGAGCTCCTGCTTGATCTGGTATTCGTCCACCCCATCAAAGGCGGGTGTGGCCACTTTGTAACCAAGTTTTTTGCCGGCCCAACCCAGGTGGGTCTCGAGGATTTGACCAAGGTTCATACGACTAGCGACACCGAGCGGATTAAGCACGATGTCGATCGGGGTACCATCCTCCAAAAAAGGCATGTCCTCTACTGGCACGATGCGCGAGATAACACCCTTGTTACCGTGACGACCGGCCATCTTGTCACCCGGCTGGATTTTGCGGAGCTGGGCCACCGAGACCTGGATCGTTTTGATAACCCCGGTCGGAAGCTTGTCGCCTTGATCACGGCTAAAGAGTTTGACATCAATGACCTTGCCATACTCACCGTGTTGCAAGTAGAGCGAGGTGTCTTTGACATCGCGCGCTTTTTCTCCAAAGATTGCGCGCAACAAGCGCTCTTCGGCGGTCAGATCGGTTTCGCCTTTGGGCGTAATTTTACCGATCAAAATATCGCCCGAGCTGACCTGGGCACCAGTACGAATGATGCCGTCTTCGTCGAGATCCTTGAGTTTTTCCTCACCGATGTTGGGGATGTCGCGCGTCACAATCTCAGGTCCGAGTTTAGTGTCGCGCACATCCACCGAGAAATTCTCAATGTGTATCGAGGAGAACCGATCCTGTTCAACCACGCGTTGCGAGATCAAGATAGCGTCCTCGTAGTTGCCGCCGTTCCAGGCCATAAAAGCGACTAGAATATTTTGTCCGAGGGCGAGTTCTCCCTTGTCGGTCGAAGCACCGTCCGCGAGCACGTCCCCCTTATTAACCCGCTGACCTTTTTCGACCACCGGGTGCTGATGCATTGAGGTGTTTTGGTTGGAAATACTAAAGTTAAGCAGACGGTACTGCTTGAGCGCACCATCATCCTGCAAGATCTCAACGTGCTTGGCGTCTACTGCCACCACCTTGCCCGGCCCTTGTGCAACCACGACCTGTCCAGAATCGACCGCGGCTTTGGCCTCAACGCCCGTACCTACGATTGGGGACTCGGGTCGAATAGTCGAGACCGCTTGGCGCTGCATGTTGGAACCCATCAGGGCGCGGTTACCATCGTCATGCTCCAAAAACGGTATCAGCGCGGTCGCCACCGAAATAATTTGCTTGGGCGAAACATCCACATACTGAATAACATTAGTGGGGCGCACGCCGGATTCACCTTTTGAGCGCACCTGATCTTTATCATTTACAAAATAACCTTGCGCATCGATTTCGATAGTGGCCGGCGCCGTCACCGAACGACCTTCTTCAAAAGCGTCTAGGTAAACAATCTCATTTGTTAAATGAGGCTTGACTGGGGCCATTTTTACTCCCGCCGTTTTGAGCGTGGCGGCGTCCCCGCTGACAAAAGTGTGCCCATCCTTGAAAATAATTTGGCCGCTGGCGTCTTTAATATTACCGCGGGCTTTTTTACCGACGAGTTCCTTAGAGGTAACGGCAACTTCCCGAATAACCTTGCGGAAAGGCGTCTCCAAAAAACCGTACTCATTGATGCGGCAGTAGCTCGAGAGATGACCGACTAGACCAATGTTAGGACCTTCGGGCGTCTGGATGGGACAAATGCGGCCATAGTGTGAGGGGTGAACATCACGTACATCAAAACCGGCACGCTCACGCGAGTGTCCCCCCGGACCCATGGCCGAGAGTCGCCGCTTGTGCTCGAGTTCTGAGAGTGGGTTAGTTTGATCCATGAACTGTGAGAGCTGTGAGTTAGTAAAAAACTCTTTAACTGCAGCAATGACTGGTCGTGCATTGATAAGTTGCGCTGGGGTCAGGGTATCGATTTCGAGAGTTGACATACGGTCACGCACAATGCGCTCGAGACGGGCCATACCTACCCGGAACTTGTTTTGGATCAGTTCTCCTATGGCACGCACGCGACGGTTACCAAGGTGGTCAATATCGTCGGGCAATTCTTGGACAATGTTGAGGCGAACAATCTCTCGTATGATCGCGACAAGGTCATCCTTGCGAAAAACGCGGTGCTTACGATCGATCGGCAGATTTTGCCCAAGCCGTTGATTGAGCTTATAACGACCAACTCGTCCAAAGTCATAGCGATCAAAATCAAAAAACATCGAGTCGATCATTTGCTTGGCGTTTTCCACGGTGGCGAGATCACCCGGACGAATGCGCTTATAGACCTCTTTAAGTCCTTCAGCATGTGAACGTGAAGGATCCTTGGCTAGTGTCGCTTCGATGTACTTAATATCTGGATCAGTGTCGACATCTTTAAAGAGTGCTGCGATCTCTTCGTTGCTGCTAAACCCAAAAGCCCGCAGTAGGGCCGTGGCCGCGATTTTGCGTTTGCGATCGATCTTGACCGAGATCACGCCGTTGCCGTCGGTATCAAATTCAAGCCAAGCACCGCGGTTTGGGATAAGTTTAGCGCCGTAGTAGGTCGTACCCTGTGAAGTCTCGCAGGTAAAATAAACTCCGGGAGAACGAATAAGCTGTGATACGATCACACGCTCGACACCGTTGATAATAAAGGTGCCTCGCTCAGTCATAAGCGGAAAGTCTCCCAAAAAAACTTCCTGGTCCTTGATTTCTCCGGTGCGCTTGTTCACCAGGCGAATTTTTACACGTAAGGGAGCCTCAAAGGTTGAGTTGCGAGCCTTGGCGGTAACTTCATCAAACTTGGCCTCATCGAGGTAGTAGTCCAAAAAGTGTAATTCGAGTTCCTTTTGAGTGAAGTCCTCGATAGGATTGATTTCATCAAAAAGCTCACGCAGGCCCTTCTCTAAAAACCAGCGGTAAGAGTCCAACTGGATCTCGATTAAGTTGGGTAGATCTATTGCGTCGTGCCTGGCCGAGAAAAACTTACG
>JAZDNR010000045.1:0-12289 GCA_043799475.1 Parcubacteria group bacterium | reverse complement strand
AACCATCACTATCACTATCCGACTTATACGGATCAGTTCCGTAAAAGGTTCGTTCAACTTCGTCTTTAATGCCGTCTCCATCGGAGTCTAACTTAACTGGCTCGGCATTATATGGGTCAAAGCCGGCCGCCAGTTCTTCTTGGTCCGTGTAGCCATCTTTGTCAGAGTCTAAGTTTGGATCTTCAATATTTAGTGGAACTACGCTTGTCGAAGTAGCCTGCACCTCTGAAGCAGACCCATTCTTAAAGATTTGCTCCACAAAAAAAGATCCTCGAACATAAACTAGAGGCCAGGTAAAAATTGTATAGAGTGAGATAAATACTATCGCAAAGCTCGTCAACATAACTCCCGCACTACGCAGCGACAGTTTTAGCAGCTGTCTTTTACGTTGCTCTTGCGCTTGACTTTGCAGTGACCCAAAGTAGCTGAGCGGCGGCGTAATACCATCAAAATTCGCCTGGGAAGTTATAAACATATTTTTTTGTTTGTTTTGCGGCACAAAATAACCTCTGCCGGCTAAGGAGAGGTAGCAACGAGAGCAGCTTTATTTGTCTAAAGACACATTAACACGTCTCTAGGCCTCTTGTCAAGGGATATCTTTTAAAAATGAGAACCCGTCTTGCAGCGGGTTCTCATTTTGCCTTTTAGCTATTTCTAGCTAGGCAGGGTCTGTTGTCTGTTCTCCCCTCTAGGAGTCCAGTGAGCGAACGTGCTGACGCATCACAAAGTACCCAGCTGTCCCAAAGCCGACCAAGAGGCTCGCCAGTAAGATCCACATAACAGAAGCGATGCCTGTCTCGGGTGCAGGTTGCGGCGCACCAGCTGGTGGTCCGAGCGCAATACGTGGTCCAAAAATTGGCGGCACACTCGGCTGCCCAGCCGGCACTCCAGGTTGTCCGGTCGGTACATAGACTGGGCCCGGCCCGGGTGCTGGCGGTGGGGGCGGGTTCGGGAGTATCTCACCAACAACAACTGTTTCATCATCTGTGTCGGTTACTCCTTCAGCTGCGGCCGTGACGAAGTTCACCAATTGCGTACCACCTGGCACCCCAGAATTAACGGTCACTTGGTAGGTAATCGTAGCGGTATCACCACGGTTAGCCAAGTTGATGTTAGTCACGTTGAGATACCCCGTACCGTTCGACCCTGTGCCTGGCCCGGTCGAGCTATCAACTGCCCCACTCGGGATAGTAATCACATCAAAGTTACTAACATTAGGCTGAATGTTCTCAGTAACTGTGGCAACTAGTGGGGTATTGCCGTTGTTCCAAACCACTACGTAGTACTGCAGCACATCTCCTGGCAGAACCTGACCGCCGTTGAGATCTTGAGCGTACTTAACAACTTCGATATCCGGTACCTGTTCACCATTGTCTGCTACTGTCACGATACTCAAAGTTTGATCCTGATCTAGGATTTCGTTGCCGCGAGTAGCTACAACAAAGTTGGGGTATATGTACGTGCCCGGTGCAAGATTGGTTGGCACTGTCGCCTGGAACTGAACGCTGCCTTGATCAACATTCGCTGCTCCCTGAATAGTCCAGGTAATCGTACCCTGCGATTGATTGTAGACCCCTCCTCCAGTGATCGAGTTGGTGATAACAGTGAGCGCTGGATCAGGCGTATCAATTAGAGTGAAGCTGATATTCTTTGCCGCCTCTGGGTCGGTGGGGATACCAGTACAGATCCAATTGATATCAAAGGTCAATGTCTCACCCTGAGAAGACACGGTCACCTTGGGATCGTCGGGCGTACCTTCGTCAGCCGGTGTGGTATCACTTACGCTCTTGTCAATATCACACTCAAATGGTTCACCTGCAACAATAATACGTGGCGCGTAGCCAAAGCCGACGCGTACACCGGTTTGGGCAGCACCCACCGTAACCTGCGTACTCGCTTGAGCCGGCGTCAGTCGCTGTAACTGGTTAAGCACGTACTGTTGGGTTGTTCCGCCGACCGTTACTTGGCTGGTCTCATCAATGGCAACCATATAAGTCCCACAAGGAATATCTGTAAAGGCTGCTTCCCCATAGCGATTGACACCAACCTGCGCAGTAGTCTTATTTTGCGCCGTACCGCCCTGCAACTGAATTGAGACATTGGCACCATTCATGCCTGGATCGATGTAACCGATAATTCCTGGGTCCTGCTGCAAGTTGCGATTGAGGTCGAGATAATCAACCACCTCAATTGTACAAGTATCACCAGTCGGTTGCTGCTGGACCTTAATGTCGTCCTGACAGTGTGCGATCTGTCCGTTTGAATCCGTCACCGTAACAGAGGCTGTAAACGTCTCGAATCCTGTGTACTGGTGTTGAACTGAATTACTCGTCGAGGTTTGCGGAGCCGAACCATCACCAAAGTCGTACACGTACGAGGTAACTTGCGTATTGGCTGGAGTCACGGCCGTAGTGAGAGTCACATCCAGCGGAGACAAACCCTGGTCTGGATTAGCCGTCAAGGTACACGTAATTGCCGTAGGTTGAACACGCGTTACCTGTACCGTGGTATTACAAGATGCAGTTTTTCCCTCAACCGTTGTCACCGTCACTGCGGGAGTGTAGCTGCCTTGGTTTTGATAGGTATGCGTGTTAGTCGCTGTGCTTGTCTGCGCCGTTTGCCCGTCTCCAAAAACCCAATCATACGATTGAATCGGCGTATTAGCCGGTGTGACGGTTGTCGTAAAATCAACATCAAGCGGCTGGATACCAGATGTTGGATCTGCGTTCAGCTGACAAACAATCTCGCCCGGTACGATAATGCGCTTTTTGTACTGGAAGTCAGCGATGGCCTGCGGACTCAGCGGTACGTTAACCGTGTAAGGACTTACTCCTTGCGGGTTATGAGGCTCGGGCTCGGGTCCATCGTGCGTGGTAATGGCTGGATCAACTTCAACTGAGTAGTCACCTGGCTCAAGACCCTTGCAAGTGAGCGTACCGGCCTGGTCGATACTAGCCGGACAATCTGGGTTGCTAACGTTAATTTGTGCGCCCTGATCATCGCGAATAGCAATCAGCTGAGCTGGTGTACGTTGTCCAAAGACAGCGCCCTCAGCCGCGTTAGTGTACTCATCATCAGTGTTCTGCTCTTCGTAGACACGTACTAAAAGTGAGCCAACCGCGCTGACTCCCTTTTTGATGTAACCAAAGTCGTAAATAGTAATGGGAGCCGCCGGGTCACTTGGTGGATCGTTACCTTCAATAACAGTTAAAGTCAGATCCTCGACCCCGTTTTCGTTATGCTTCTCCTGACCATAAGGGTTTTGACCGACATCCTTGACTGGCCCTTCCAACGTATTTGGATCTGGATTGCTTACCGTTACGCGATACTTACCGATCGGAATTTGCCAGCAATCAAAACGTCCAGCTCCTCCTGTCTGCGTACCCTGGCTACATTTATCCTGTGTAGTAATGTCCACACCCGCTTCGTTGTAGACGTGTACCGTTTGTTGGGCATACGGTTTATCAGTACCAGGAGGAACAGCCGATGGCGTTGAGTACTCTTTGTTTCCATCCGCGTCAAAGTACATGCGTGCTGTCAAATTACCTTTAGCTGCTTGCGGTACAGCAAAGCCACAGGCGGCTGGCGCACCAAAAGAGCGTTGCACGCGGCCAACTAGGTATTGATAGGTGTTACCTGTAGGATCGGCGGTGTCAAAGACCATATCATCATATTGGTAGTAGTCACACTCGGAGAACGAACGATTAGTCTTAAAGGTCTTTTGCTGACCTGGTTCAAAATCAATCCGGGTTGGTGGTTTATTCGGTACGGCCGGTTCCTGAAGACTCTCCTCATCATTGGGTGGTGGCTGTTTGTTGGCTTGTAAATACTCACAGTTCCAGTTGGCTTGGCCAGTAAAGATTTTGTCAGCGATGACCGGTGTTATCTCTGCCTCGCCATAATAGGGGGGCCACTCAGAAACTGACATGTGATCGTCACTATCCAGACAGACCTGGTTATCCGGACGCTCAAATACTGGGCCAACTAGCGTGTACTCCTTGAGGTCCATACCGTGCGCGTTGGAAGTATCGGTATTAGTACAGGTGTACTCAATCTCAAAGGAATGCCCAAAGGGCTGGTTATAGCCAGCACCAGGATCATTGCGTGTACAGTTGAGCCACTCCATGCCCGACGGGTTCATCATGTCTTTACTCAGCGGAACTGTCTGACCACCTCCCAGGTCAGTCGCAGTAAGAACCAGCGTCGGCGCGCCTCTAAAGAAGTAGATCAAAGCGCCACCTGCCCCGATCAGGAGCAGCAAGACAATAACGATGAGAATATTTCGTGAGCGTGTGGTCATGTTGGATCTTTTAAGAATAAATATTAGGTGCGTTTAAATTTAAGCCGCGCTACTGCAAAAGTGGTGATAGCAGCGGCAGCTAATAAGCTTATCAGTAAGATCGCCAGGTTTGCGCCAACTCCCGTTGTCGGTGTGGGTGTAGGCGTAAGTACGTTGCCGGTTGGTGTAGGCCTTGGCAGGTTGCCAGCGGGCGGCAAGTTATTAATTGGTGCCGGTTCGTTAGTTACGGCCCCAACCGTAATTGTGGTGATGGTCTGGTCTTGATCCTCTACCTCGTTGTTGCGCGAAATTGAGACATCATTGGGTGAGGTGTAGGTCCCGGCAGCTAAGCCGACATCAATGCGCGAGCTAAACTTAACCGTACCAGTTAGTGCATCTCCGGCCTGTAGCGTCCAACTGATTGTGTGTTGATCTGGGTCGTGTCGGCCGCTTGCCGTGATTGAACTATCAATCGGCATGGTAAGTGTGTCGTCGTAGGAATCTGTCAATATTATGGTCGTGCCCGTGGGTACTGTGGTGGCACTACCTGTTCCCTTACAATTATAGCCAAGCGAAAAATCGAGCTGTTCTCCCGAGCTTGAGACTGAGCGCTTGGGATTATCAGGGCTCTCCTCGTTGGCACTGCTGGCGTCACTGACTGTCTTATCCAGCGTACAGGGTTGAGCCGTACCGGCCACAATTGGTCCCTGTGCTTTGGCGCGGTAACCGTAATCAAAAAAAGTAATAATGTCATTGCCGACCCCCTTGGGCGCAGCACCTGGTAGCACTGTCAGACTAAGCTTTGCCTCGCCCTTGGCGTTATGCTCTTCCCCGGGGGCAGGATTGGCCGTGTGATCTTGCACCGGACCGTTATACTTGGTCGGGTCAGGATTGTTAGACTCGATAGTGTATTTGCCTGTAGGAATCTGCCAACAGTCGAACCGGCCGGCCCCACCAGTCTTGGTCCCTTGTGCTTGGTCGCAGAGGCCCTGTGCGATGATGTCCTGACCAGCTGCGTTCTTGACCGTAAAGTCCCCAAAAAATGCAAAAGGCTCATCACAGACGCTCGCGCTACACCCAGCCGCGGGAGTCGAGTACTCGTTGTTTTTATCGAGATCGTTGTAGACCCGCATTTCGAGGTTACCAAGGCTGGCTGTAACATCTTTTTTAAGATAACCAAAATCAAAATAGGTAACGATATCTCCACCCGTTCCCGTGGGCTGCGGGCCAGGAACAACCGTGAGGGTCAGTTTGGGACTACCCGTCGCGTTATGCTTTTCGTTTGGTGCCGGGTTATCGTGGGGATCAACAATGGGTCCCTGGTAGAGCGTAGCGTTAGGATTAGTTGTTTCTACCGTATATTGACCAATGGGAACCTGATAACAGCTAATTCGACCAGCCCCTCCGGTACTGCTACCGCTGCAACCCGTTACCGGTTTGCCCTGGTTATCGGTAATTACCGGAGTTTCGCCTGCAAAGGGATTATCAGTACCACCAGCTGTAGCAGTAGAGTACTCTTGGTTACCATCAATATCCTCAAATATTCTTACCTCAAAGTTACCCAACTCTTGCGGCTTAGGACAGGTGGCTGAGTCCCCTTGTGAACGAACCACTGTGCCAAGCAAAATCACGGCGTTTCCAGGGATGCGGTTGCCGTTTTGATCTAGTTCTACCGCAACGTCATCGATCTGGTAGTAGTTACAGGTATTGTAGGAGTGCGTAACCTCAAACTGTACCGTTTGGCCGGGATTAAAATTTACCTTAGAAGTTGAGGTCGTTTGCAAAGGCTGCTCACTGTCCTGCGGTCCTGGAATATTTGGATCATCATCGACCGGACAGGTTGCACTGGCGGCATTGCCGATAAACGTATGATTGGCCGCAATCGGTAACATCTGCGTAAAGGTGTGGTCTGGAGGCCAAATTGGGAACCGGCTAATGTCTTTTTGTTCAAGACAGGCGTTACTAGGATCGTTGTACACCACCATGGGCAAGTCATAATGGTCGACTTCGATGGCGTGGGCGCTATCAGTATCAATGTTTTGGCACTCAAAGGTCGCTTTGATGCTGTCACCCTTGTTGCGCTGATAAAGCGCCTCCTCATCATAAGGATCGTTACAGCGTAACCAGCCAATGGCTGCTTGTCCGCGACTAAGATCACCATATTGGTTTGTTTGGTCTGGCGGAACTACTGCTGATTTTCCGGCCACATCAATAGCAAGCCCGGCACCAGTTACGGCCTGTCTAGCGGGTCGGCTAAAATAATAAATCAAACCCCCTCCTACGCCGATCACGACCAAGAGAATAACGATAATAACTAGGTAACGAGTCCGTTGCGACATTAAGCCTCTTTTTAGCTAATTTGCCGAACGAACTCCCCTGGGAAGCCTGAGAAGCATTGCCCTAACTATGCAACGTTTGTGAAGACATCGCAATGTCTTGTGTGGAAAACAGACCTAGGCGTCTAAGCGGCCTGCTGCTGTCCTGGTCCCTCTACACCAGCGTTTTTATAGCGATTACGATATTTCCAGTAGCGTTTTTCTATACCGATATCCGAACCGCGTCCTTTGAGCATATATTCGATTTCCCAGGGGCGCTCACTTTTTGGCAAAAACTTCCCTGGAGACTGTTCCAGCAGCTTTTCGCGCCTCTTTTTGAGGTCCTTAAGGTGAGGAATCTCAAACTCCAGCCGCTTCATCTCCGCAAACTCCTGTTGCGAGAGTGGCCGAACTGGCGTTCTAAAAAAGTCGAATAAACCCATTGCGTCAGTATAGCACTAGCGCTGTCGCATGGGCCTAAGGGCCAGCGATAACCCAAAGAGCACCGCCATAGCGACCACAATGGTTGGCCCAACCGGGCTAGCGAGCCAAACACTACCGTACATACCCGCAACCACCCCTACCAATGCCAAGATCAGCGAGAGGACCAACATCCCGAGCAAAGAACGACTAACGTTCTTGGCTGCCGCCGCAGGCATGATCAACAAAGGTCCAATCAAAACAATCCCGACAAGTTTAATGCCAACCGCGACCATCAAGGCCATCAAAGACATAAATAATATCTCGTAGAGGTTCACCTTGACTCCCTGGACCCGTGCCAAGTCTCGATTGAGCGCTAACTGCACCAGTGGCCCCAGGATGAACCCAAACACTACCAACACCACCACGACCAACACAGCCGCAACAACCAGATCAACTCTACTAACCGCCAAAATATCACCAAACAAAAAACTCTCTAGATCGATGCGTATCCCCTTGAGGCCACCAATAATAATCACGCCCAGCGCCACCGCTGTAGAGTAGAAGACACCGATAATGGTATCGAGTGCAAGCGTGTTGCGCCGGGCCAGCCAAGCGATTCCTAATCCGACGGCGAGACTAAAGACAATCGCAGCCCAGAGTGGATCGATTTGAAGTAATACTCCTAGTGCAATACCTGTTAGGCTGGCATGCGCGATGGCGTCGGCAAAAAAAGACATACGCCGGATAACAACCATAGTTCCCAAACTGCCTGCGGCTAGCGCAATCAAAAGCCCTACAGCCAGCGCGCGCAAAAAAATATCAGAGGTTAGTAGACTCATGTATGTCTGCGGTGTCTAAAGGGCCGCGTCAACGTTCCATGTGTGTGCGCGATTGTTTCCTCTGTCAATACTTCGCCGGGAGAACCGTGACAGGTCATACGACGATTAAGACAAAGAGCTTGGGTGGCATAACGGTAGACCACATCCAGATCGTGCGAGACAAACAAAATAGTTAGCTTTTCGCGTTCAGCCAGTCGCTTAATTAAATTATAAATCGTTTCTTCGCCACCGATATCAATCCCGGAGGATGGTTCATCTAAAATTAAAATGGTGGGCTTGCCCGCCAGGGCCAGCGCGATGAGTACGCGTTGTAGCTCTCCCCCCGAAAGCACACCGAGGCGTTTAGAAAGGACTTTTTTTGCGCCTACTCCATCCAAGAGCCGCTTTGTCTCTTGATCTCCACGCCGCGCCGTCAGTTTTCCGTACAATCTCACTCTAAAAAGCTCACGCACCGTCAACGGCAAGGTACGATCAAAATCAAAATACTGTGGTACATAGCCGATTCGTGTCTGGGGGGCAAGTGTAATGCGTCCCGAGTAGGGCAGCAGGCCCAGAATAGCCTTGAGTAGCGTTGATTTACCGCCACCATTAGGTCCAATAATACCGACAATCTCACCTGGATCGACACTAAAGCTTACGCCTTCAACCACCGGTCGCCCTGCCAGTTCTACGCCTACGTTGTCCAGCTCAACAACCTTTGTAGACACACTATACGCGTTCGTCGCTCTCGGTCGCTTCAGCGGTTCCGGGGATTTCCACCTCAATGACACCCTTGGTGATACGGACCTTAAAGTGTGGGATGGCCTTGGTTCCGATCTGCGTAAGCGTCTTACCTACTAAAGGACCATAGTTTGCGGTTAGTTCTGGTCGTATTTGTGGGGTGCGCACTACGGCACCTGATCGCAAATCAAAACGCGCTCCATGTAGTGGGCACTCCACTACGTGATCCTGCAGCGCACCGTCTGAGAGATTGGTGCCCTGATGGCCGCAGCGATTAGAGACGGCGTATATATCGCCACCCACACGCGCCAGCAACACTTCAACACCACCAAGCACCACTCCACGCACTGTGCCCTCTTTGAGTTCAGCATCTTTAACTGCGGGATAAAACTTGTGGCTTACTTCCATACTGCCTAGTTTAGCGTTTTGCCGTCAATTTGGGTAGCACTACGACTATTAAAGCGCCCAGCACTGCACCAAAAAGTCCGAGAACAAGATCGTTAGCCGTATCAAACCCATCTCCTAGACGTTGACTACCCGTTAAAACATCTTCCAGATACTCTTCTGCTTCGTAGAGTACCTGGGCCGCCATAGCCACTCCAAAACCGCCCACCATTATTTCAGCCCGCGGAAAAATAGTGTGGTTTTGTTTTTCGTGAATTGCTCTAAAGAGTGCGGTCGCCACGATAGCGACCATAAGCCCACCGGAAAAGTGCAGGATTTGGTCATACCACTCAAAGCGCCCATAAAGATGCCCCATGTCCCCAACTGCATCCACCGCCGTCTGAATCAATACCAACAAGGCTCCCGGCCCAAGCGACATATTAAAGTCATGTCGGTCAATCAGGTATCGAACCAATTCAAGAAACGCCCAGATTGCAACCGACTGCAGGATCATGCCTTTCCAGGTAAATTCGGGCTTAATAGGGAGAACCCCACCCGCCCCAAGCAGTTCTACCAACAATAGAATTGTGAACCCAACCCGGGTCGGCCAAAGACTATGCAAAATGCGCATAACTATAGTTTAGCGACTTTCGCGCTCAAAACGAAATGTATGCCAGGCCGCCAAAAAAGTTATCAGCACCCAAATCAGTAAAATGCCTAACTGGTAGCGATGATCCCAAGGGTTTTCTGAACGCAAGCTAATGCCACGTAAAATAGTGATCAGCGGCGCCAGCGGCAAATGATCGACGCCCACTCGCACGATATTTGGTAAGGCCTCGGGAGCAAAAAAGACGCCTGACAAAAAAAGCAGAGGCATGGTTATCACGTTAGCTAGCCCCTCAGCCGCTGAAGCGGAGCGTGCTATACCTGCGATAAAAAATCCTAACTGCAAAAAAATGATGTTCCCGATGGCTGAGACCAAGTAAAGCCAAACGTAGTTGCCGTAGATCTGAACATCAAACAACAGCCGTGCCAGAATAATTATAATGGTGGTCTGCACAAGGGCTAGCAGCAAACGTGAGGCCACTTCGCTAACCAAAAAATCACGTACCTTGAGAGGAGTGGCTAATATCCGTTTGAGCACGTGCTGTTCGCGATAACGTGAGATACCCACCGCAATACCCATGATTGCTGACATCATAACGGCCTGACCGATTATGCCTGGCGTAAGAAAATCTATATAACGTACGTTGCGTGAGCTAACGGAGGTTTCGACGATCGACAAAGCTGGCTCGACTCCTAGAGACTTAAGGGTTGTTTGGTCGGCAAAAGTCCCTAAGACCCCCTTGACAACTTGGTTAGCTTGCACATTGGTCGGATCCGAAAATAACTCAAGTTTCTGTGTTTGCGTTGCAGGAAAAATAAAATCTTCTGGGATTGCTAGTACAAAATCGAGATCACCTTGCGAGAGCTCTTGTTTAGCTAAGTCGAGATCGTCACGTTGCAACATCTCGAGCAACTCAATTTCATCCAAGGCTTGCGTAATCTGCGCAGACGATTGATTAATCGCACGGTCAACTACTCCAACTTTTGATGGAACGATTTCGTCCAGATTAAACAAGCCAAACACCACAATAAAAATTATAGGGAAGACCAGCGACCAAAAAAGCGTCTGGCGATTACGAAGCATCATCTTTAGATTGGCGACAAATAGCTTGCGCATGCTTACTCCCGCAGACTCTTGCCCGTCAGATGCAAAAAAACGTCCTCAAGCGTGGCCGGTTCAACATGCAGGTCAGAGAGAGCCAAACGGCGATCACGCGCCCACTCGAGTAGTGGTCCGAGAGCGGCATCAGCCGAGTTAACTACAATGTGGTAGCGATTGCCTTCTTGACGTTCTACATCCTCGACCCCCGCTATTTTTTTTAACTCGGCGGTCAGATCCTGGCCACTTGCACCGTCGCTAACCATAAACATCACCATACAGGCGTTTCGCAATTGCTTGATCAAACCGCGCGGCGTATTACAGGCAACAATCTTGCCTGCGTCTACGATAGCAACGCGGTCAGCCAAGAGCTCTGCTTCTTCCATGTAGTGCGTTGTGAGCACTACTGTCCTGTCCTGCCGACGTAATTCCAAGATAAATTCCCACAAATTGCGACGCGCCTGCGGATCAAGACCCGTGGTTGGTTCGTCCAAAAAAACTATCTCGGGATCATTTACAATGCTGGCCGCAATAGAAAAGCGCTGCTTTTGCCCACCCGAGAGCTGTCCCACGCGAGCGCGAGCTTTGTCGCTTAACTTAACGTCCCTCAGCAGCTTGGCTGGATCGAGCCGCTTAGGATAAAACGATCCAAAGAGGTCGAGCAGCTCTGTTAGGGTCAATTCTTCAAAGTAGGCCGCCGACTGGAGCTGTATTCCAATGCGCTGTTTAACCGCTTCGGCCTGACGGTCCGGCTCTAAACCGAGGACACGGACTGTGCCGCTCGTGGCTTTTTTTAGGCCTTCGACAATTTCAAGTACGGTGGTTTTACCAGCCCCGTTAGGCCCCAGCAAACCAAAAATCTCACCGCGCTGTACCTCAAAAGATAAACCTGCGACGGCTCGAACCGCGCCAAATGATTTTTCAAGATCTCTGACACTAATTACCGCCTGCTGCATAGAGAACGCGCAGGCTAACACGCTTGCAACTTGACTGCAAGCTCAATTAAGGGTCTCTTATAAAAAAGTTGCTACCAGATTAGGCCCCGACAACCGGCGTAGTGATTTGTTGTGGCATTACCTGCCGTATTAGTCCAGGTAGCACCGCCTATAGAGGTAAAGCAGGCACTACAGCTAGTTTCATACTCAGAACCATTTGCCATTTTGCATCTTCCAGTGCCACCATAGGCGGCAGTGCCCGCCCGCGAAGAAAGAAAGCTCGAAAGACTTATAGCTAGAGAAACGATACTAAGCACCAGTGCTACCCAAATTAATAGTTTTGATTGCATGACAATACTTTTAGGAAGTTATGTGATGAATTATTACAAAATTTGCCAAATAAATCAACAACTTTTGGCTGGGGAGGAAGGATTCGAACCTTCGAATGGCGGCTCCAAAGGCCGCTGCCTTACCACTTGGCTACTCCCCAAGACTCGTGGCTATCCTACTCAACGACCTGGCCACCAAGCAAATTGAGGGCCAAATCGGCGAGCGCAGCCCCTTGACCGGCTGTGGCCTGCATATTTGGCTTTAATTGTGCTACACGGCGCTCTTGGTATAGCTTTTTTTCGGCTGTGGATAGGTCACGTACGAGTACACACATCAGACTAAGTTTACGGCCAAACTGC